>NZ_JBWKZF010000045.1:0-25383 GCF_059424195.1 Caulobacter sp. GW456-12-1-14-TSB4 | reverse complement strand
CCCCGTGACCCCCGCCACCGCCCGCGCGATCTGGTGCACGTTGTACGGCTTGCGCACGATCGGCGCATCGAAGCCCATCGGCGCGGCCTTGTCGGCATAGCCCGTGGCGAACACGAACGGCCGCCCGATGGTGCGCAGGATCTCGGCCACCGGGGCCACCGACTGGCCGTTCAGGTCCGCGTCCAGCACCGCGACGTCGAAGTCCAGCTCGACCATCGACAGGGCCTCGCTGAGTTCGGCCGCGCAGCCCACGACCACGACGCCAGCGTCTTCCAGGCCCGCTTCCAGCTCCAGGGCCAGCAGCAGGCTGTCCTCGACGATCAGCACCTTCAGGCCGGCGATGGCCCCTGGGCGGACGGTCTCGTCGGCGGCGACCACGGTCTCGACGATGCGCTCCGGCGCGGCCTCGACGGGCTCGGGCGGCGGGCCGTCGGCCAGGGCCTCGGCCGCGCCCGTGATCATGGCCGTGACGCCGCTGGACTTGTAGTTGATCTTGGCCGAGCCGCCCAATTCGCGGCCGGCGACGTCCTCGATCAGGGTGGCGCCGAAGCCCTTGGTCGCCGGGGCGACAGCGGGCGGGCCGCCGGTCTCCAGCCACTCCAGGGCGAAGCCGCCTTCGGGCGTGCGCCGCCAGACCACCTCGACCTTACCGTTCTCGGACGACAGCGAGCCGTACCGCATCGCATTGACGGCCAGCTCATGCAGGGCCAGCGACAGCGCCGCGGCCGCGCGCGGGGTCAGGAACATCTCCGGCCCGTCCCAACGGGTCTGGGTCGGCGACAGGCCGCCCAGCTCGGCGGCGGCGATCCGCGCCAGGGTCGCGCCGCGCCAGCGGGCGGCGGTCAGCAGGTCGTGGGCCGAACTCATCGACTTCAGCCGGCCGGCGAAGGTCTTGAGGAACACGTCCAGCGAGGCCGACTTGCGCGCCGACTGGGCCGCCACAGACTGGACGACGGCCAGCAGGTTCTTGATGCGGTGGTCGAGTTCCGCGACCAGGTTCTCGCGCTGGTCCTCTTCTTCCTTGCGCTCGGTGATGTCCTGGACGACGCCGATCAGATAGGCCGGCTCGCCGTCGGCGCCCATGACGATGACGCCCGAACCGTGGTTCCAGGTTTCACGGCCTTCCGGGCCGGTGGGGCGACGATACTCGACGTCGTAGCGGCCGGTTTCCTTCAGTTGCCGGTTGATGAACTCCGGCGCCCATTCCTGATCCTCGGGATGCAGGTAGTCGAACAGCACCAGGCCCTTGTTGGCGGGCACTTCGCCGGGCTCGATGTCCGTGATGGCGGCCAGGCGCGGACTGACCGTGATGATGTCGCGCTTGATGTCCCATTCGAACTCGCCGAGGCCGGCGGTCGAGATGGCCAGTTCCAGGCGCTCGCTTTGCAGGTCCTTGGCGTTGCAGGGCGAGACCAGGCGCTCGACGGCCAGGGCCGCCAGGTCTTCCAGCGCCTGTAAATCTTCTTCTGAAGCTGGACCGGCCAGGCCCGGGCCTTCGACGACCAGCGCGCCCAGCGCCAGGCCTTGCTCGTCGCGGAGCGGCACGCCGAGGCCGACGGGACCGTTGGCGGCGATCACCTGGGCGGCCAGGTCGCCTGCGCGGGGGCTCTCGGGGCCGGCATAGCCGACATGGGCCTTGCGCCAGACCCGGCTCTCATCGACCAGCGCGATGGCGGCCTTGGCCGCGTCGAACAGGCGGGCGGCCAGACGCACGAGCCGCAGAAGGCCGGGCTCGTTGACCGGGCTGTCCAGGATGTTCAAGGCCTTCAAGGCGTTGAGCCGGGCGGCTTCCTGGCGGTCGTCGCTGGCGATCGGGGCGTCCATGATTCGAGCTTAGACTCGCTTCGCGTCAGGCGCGAGCGCTTTGGACGGATCTTTTGGCCCGCTGGACCTGCCTCTACTTGGGATTCACTTGTGGTGGAGCTTCCACCCGTGCGCTAACGTGGAACCGCAAGACCCAGCAGGCGTTGACGAGGCGCAGCTTCAGCGCCCGTCGGTGCGTCGCGAACAGGAGATGATCATGCCCACCGCCGCCGCCAAGGAAGCCGAAAAGGCCAAGACCGCTTCGCTGGAAGCCGTCGAGCACGCCGAGCGTAGCTTCGCCCAGGCCGCCGAGGCCGCCCGCGCCCAACTGACCGAAGCCGCCAAGCGCGTCGAGAAGTCGGTGACCGAGGGCTTCGAGACCCTGCGCGCCCAGAGCCGCACCTATACCGACACCGCCGGCCAGCAGATCGAGGACGCCCAGCGCTATGCCTCGGAACGCATCCGCGAGCGTCCGATCACCGCCACCCTGGCTGGTCTCGGCGTCGGCGTGCTGATCGGCCTGCTGCTCTCCGGCGGCCGTAGCAACAACCGGTGATCTTCGAAAAGACCCTGATGACGCTGGCGGCGGCCGCGGCGATCGCCGCCGCCGCCGCCGTAGCCGTCGTGTCCGCCGCCTTCGCGATCTACGCGGTGCTCGTGCCGCTGGTCACGGCGGCCGGCGCCGCCGCGATCGTCTCGGCCGTCGCGGCCCTGATCGTCGCCGTCGCCGGCATGATCGCCGCCCGCAAGGTCGAGGGCCGTCATCACCATAGCCAGCAGGCTCCGCAGCAGGGCTTCGACATGACCAGCAAGGTCGTCGAGATCGTGCGCGACAAGCCGCTGATGTCGATCGGCATCGGTCTGGCCGCCGGGATCTTCGCCCTGAAGAACCCGACCCTGACCGCCTCGCTGGCCAAGGCCTTCCTGGACCCCAAGCCACCGCAGCGCTGATCCCGACGTCATCGTTCAAGACCGACGCCACCGAATCCGTTCGGTGGCGTTTGTTCTTTCAGCTTCCCGGAAACCCCAAGTTTCAAAGGGAATTTATCTCAGAAAGTTGAGCACGTTCAGGTGCTGAAAGCGCTTACGCTTTGGCCCCGCGCGCTCTAGATGCTTCCCGCGCGTTCCCTCCTCCTGGAACGCCTTCCCATGGAGTGAACATGACGTACAAGCTGCCGGAACTGCCCTACGCCTACGAGGCGCTGGAGCCGACCATCTCCGCCAACACGCTGCGCTTTCACCACGACAAGCACCACGCCGCCTACGTCACGGCCCTGAACGGCCTGCTGAACGGCGACGACAAGGGCTCGCTGGAAAACGTCATCAAGGGCGCCGGCCCTGGCAAGGTGTTCAACAACGCCGCCCAGGCCTGGAACCACGCCTTCTTCTGGGACGGCCTGTCGCCGACCAAAACCGCGCCGGGCGCCGACCTGGCCGCCGCGATCGACAGCACCTTCGGCGGCCTGGACGCCCTGAAGGAGAAGTTCGTCGCCGAAGGCATCGGCCACTTCGGCTCGGGCTGGGTGTGGCTGGTCTCCGACGCCTCGGGCGCCCTGAAGATCATCTCGACCCACGACGCCGAGAGCCCGGTCACCCAGGACCTGACGGCCCTGGCCGTCGCCGACGTCTGGGAGCACGCCTATTACCTGGACTACCAGAACCTGCGTAAGGGCTTCCTGGAAGCCGTGTTCGACAACGTTCTGAACTGGACCCTGGCCGACAGCCAGTACGCCGCCGCCAAGGCCGGCGAGCAAGGCTGGGCCTATCCGGCTCCGGAATAGGCGTTAGCCAAATCCGGAACGCCCGGGAGTCGGGTGCGTTGTTTCGAAGCGAGGCTGTGAGCCTCGAAGCGCAACAACCGCCTGGCTTCTGAAGCTGGGCCGACCGGAGAGGCCAAATGCTGAATTGGGCTGTGACCTTCCTGGTGATCGCTCTGATCGCCGCCCTGCTGGGCTTCACCGGCATCGCGGGCACGGCGATCGGGATCGCCAAGATCCTGTTCTACGTCTTCCTGGTGCTGTTCCTGGTGTCGCTGGTCACCCAGCTGTTCCGGGGACGCGGCGCGCCACGCTAGGCGAGGGCCGGACAAGACAAAGAAACGGCGCGGCCTGCGGGTCGCGCCGTTTTTGATTCAGCGTCGGTCGCAGGCCCAGGTGCGCCAGACCTCGAACTGGCCGCGCTCATAGGCCATGGCCTGCACGCGCACGCAGCCCGGCTCGACCTCGATGACGTTGAAGCCCGGCGCGGCGCCGCGCTCCCGATGGGAGAGGGTGCCCGAGCCGATCGCCTGGGTCTTGCCGTCGCCGAACGGGATGGCGGTGACGAACGGCAGGTGGATGTGACCCGACAGGATGACGTCGGCGCCAGCGGCGACGAAGCGGTTGGCCGCGTTGCTCCCGCCACGGACCTTGGCGGTCATCGGCCCACCCAGGATCTCCATCAGCGGGTGGTGGCAGACCACCACCTTCAGATCGCCGGCCGGAGCGGCTTCCAGCTCGCGGACGATGCGACGGACCTGGCCATGCGAGACCTCGCCCTTCGACCAGTTCCAGCGTACCTGCGCCACGCGGGCGCTGTTCATCGAGGCCACGGTGATCCCCGGCGCGCGCCAGGCGGCGCCGTCCTCGTCGCCGAACCGGTCCTTGAACCGGCCCCAGCCGCGGGTGAAGCGCACGAACAGTTCGCGCGGACCGACGAAGGGGGTGTCGTGGTTGCCCGGCACGACGATCATCGGGTCGGGCAGGCGCTTCAGCCAGGCCGCCGCCGCGTCGAACTCGGTCGTCTTGCCGTCCAGGGTCAGGTCGCCGGCCACGATCACGAGGTCGGGCCGCGCCGCGTTGATCCAGGCGGTCGCGGCCTCGACGGCCTCCTGGTTCTCGCCGCCGAAATGGATGTCGGAGAGCTGGACCAGTCTCATCCAGCGCTCGCATCGGGCGGGACCAGGGCGCGGAAGGCCTTGGGGCGGAAGCGGATGGCGACGTCGGGATCGAACCGGGCCGGCTCGCCGTCCAGGATCGCCGGGATGCGCCCGTGGGCGCGGACCTTGCCGGTGCGGCAGCGCCCGGCGTTTACCGACGGGTCCTCGCGCCACTGGCCCCGCGCGGCGTTGAAGCCCAGGCGGAAGACGTCCAAGGCGCTGGAGGGGTCCAGGGCGGCGGCCTCCAGGGCGCGATCCTCGGCGTCCAGCGCGGTCGAGACCAGCGGGCACATCAGGGTTAAAGCCTCGGCCTTGATCTCGGGGCGGCCGTCCAGCGAGAACCGCAGCCGTCCGGAGAAGGCGCGGCGGAAGGCCCGGTGGGCGCGGGCGACGGCGATGCTGAACTTGCCTTCGCGGGCGGCCTCGCGGGCCGTGGCCCACAGGGCCGGGCTGCCCAGGATGGCGGCGACGAAGAACAATCGTCCGCCGACCTCGCCGCCGGAGATCATCTTGCCCTCGCCGCTTTCCAGGCAGGCCTTCATGGCGTCCTGCCAGCTGCGTTCGCCATAGAGGGCGTGGGGCAGCATGTTCATGGTGCCGCCGGCCAGCGGCGCGATCATCGGGCCATCGGGGCCTGCCAACTCGGCCGCGGCGCGGGCCGTGCCGTCGCCGGCCACGACCAGCACCGCGTCCGGCGCGCCGTCGATCACGCTGCGCAGGCAGTCCATCAGCTCGCCGGGCTGCGGCGCGTGGACCACGCCGGAGACGCCGTATTCGGCCAGCAGCCGCTCGGCGATCTGCGGCGCGTCCGGGCCTACCGATCCCGAGGCGATGTTGGCGACGATATCGATACGCTTCACGCGCTCCCCCTCTTCAAGACTCGGCGACGCAACGGGCGAAGCTCAGCCGTGGTTCCGTCGTCAAACGGAACCGTCGCCCTTGGCAAGTCGTTTGCTCGACACGGGGACAGGAAGCTCGGAACGGAGAGCCAAGATGAAGATGACCATGATCGCCCTGATGGGCGTGGGTGTGCTCGCCTCGGCGTGCACCTCGACGGGCAATGTGGAGCGCAACGCCGCTGGCGGCGCGGCCATCGGCGCCCTGGCCGGCGCCGTGATCGGCAACAATGTCGGCAGCGGCAGCGCCGGCACCGGCGCGCTGGTGGGCGCGGCCATCGGCGGCACCGTCGGCGCCGTCAAGGGCTGCAAGGAAGACGGCGGCTGTGGTTCGAACAGCGCCAACCGCCGCCAGTACTATGACGAGCGTGCGGGTCGTTACTACTATTACGACGCCGGCAACGGTCGTTATTACTGGGAAGATGGCTCGCCCCGCTACTAAGCTGGGCGGGACGCGACGACGCCCCATGCAAGGCGATCGGCCAAGCCGGTCGCCTTTCTTGTGTTCGTATGGGTTCGCAGGTTCGAGGAGGAGGGTTCGAATGAAGACGACGAAGATCATCACCACCGTGCAGGCGATCAGTCTGACGGGCGTGGTCCTGGCCCTGGCCGGCTGCGCCAGCTCCGAAGGCCCCTGGCGCACCCTGCGCAAGCCCGTGGCGGCCGCGCCGCCCGCCTGCGCCGATTTCCAGTCCTCGGTCTATTTCGAACAGGACAGCGCCGACCTGACCCAGGAGGCGCGGATGCTGCTGGCCAACGCCAAGACCCAGGCGCGCGGCTGCGCGGTGAAGTCGGTGCGGGTGATCGGCCTGGCCGACGCCGTCGGCACCACCGAGGCCAACCTGATCCTCTCCCGGAAACGCGCCGCGACGGTGACCTCGGCCCTGGCCAAGGTCGGTTTCAGCAAGGTCGAGATCGACGCGGTGGCCGTGGGCGACACCGGCGCCGTGGCCGCTTCGGGTGCGGCCGCGCCGCTGCGCCGCCGGGCCGACATCCTGTTCGACCTGGAGGGGAAGTAGCCCTCACGCGGAAGGGCGGACCGGTTGCTCGGTCCGCCAAGCGCTGAGCGCCTAATACGAAGGAAAGGCGGGCCGGTGACCGGTCCGCCTAAGTTCGCATCAACAAAGGGGGGTGCGAAGGCGGCAGGCTGGCTATCGCCAGCCTCAAGTCGGGGGGGCGTCGCCGCCTTCACACAGATGAAAACGACGTCTCGCGCCATCGGTTCCCGCTGAGCGCGATTTTTTTTGGACAATCTTCGAAGGGGCGGGAACGGGAACGGCGAGCCGGGGAAGGCGTTGATTTTGCAAGGCGGACACGAAGTCCGTCGGGGCAGGGGAGCAACGTCGTGATCCGGACCTATCAAGCCGAGCATGGCGGAATGGTTTTCGTTTCGGCGCTCACGCAGCGTCAAAAAAAGGTGCGCTCGCGGATCATGGCCTTGGCCGTGATCGTGGCGATCGGGGCTTCCGCCGGGACGGTGCAGGCCTTCAACGATCGCAACCACGCGGACGCTGCCCGTATCTGGACGCCATAGGAGGTATGAGATCATGCCGGCCGACATTCATCACGCCGCGCCGTCCACGAATGGACCGCGCCTGAACGCCACCCGCGCCCGTCAGGGCCGCTGGGGTCGTCACGTCTTCTGGGTGCTGGTGATCTCCACCGTGCTCGCCGCGCTGGCCCTGTTCGGCGCCTGGACCTTCCGCGCCAACGACCTTGCCGCCGTCGAGGTCAACAACGGCGCCAAGACGTCCGCCGAGGCGCAGCGCTATGACACGCAACAGCAGCCGGCGCGTCAGACGCCCACCAACTAACCTCCCTCCCCCTGAGGGAGAGGTTGGCCTACGCAGTGGGTCGAGTTGAGGTGTTGAAGAGCAGAACCGCCGCGACAGCGTTACAGCCGTCGCGGCGGTTTTCGTTTGCGCGATCCCTCATCCGGCCCTCCGGACCACCTTCTCCCGCAGGGGGAGAAGGACGCTAAAGCGAAAAACGGCCCTCCTTTCGGAAGGCCGTTTCACGGTCTCGGGAAAACCTAGTGTCAGGCCGCCTTGGCGGTCCGGCGCGGGTGGAAGAACAGCGCCTGGCCGATCGCCGCCTTCACCGTTTCCGGCTGGAAGGGCTTGGTGATCAGGAAGGTCGGTTCCGGGCGCTCGCCGGTCAGCAGGCGCTCGGGGAAGGCGGTGATGAAGATCACCGGCACGTCCATCCGGCCCAGGATGTCCTTGACCGCGTCGATGCCCGACGAGCCGTCGGCCAGCTGGATGTCGGCCAGGACGAGGCCCGGGGTGCGGCGGGCCACCGCGTCCAGCGCCTCGCCGCGGGTGGCGGCGATGTCGGTGACCTGGTGACCCAGTTCCTTGACCAGGGCCTCGATGTCGGCGGCGATGACCGGTTCGTCCTCGATGATCAGGACTTCGGTGGCCAGTTCGGCGTCGATCTCGGCTTGGGCGTCGGCGATCAGGCGTTCGACCTCGCCGAAGTCGCAGTCCAGGATCTGGGCGGCCTCGGTGGGGGTGAAGCCTTCCAGCGCGGTCAGCAGGAAAGCCTGGCGCGAACGGGGCGCGATGCGCATCAGGCGCTGGGCGGCGTCGTCGCCAGCCGTCAGGCCTTCGTCGCGACGCGCTTCCAGCTGGGCGCCGGAGCTGAGCCAGATGGCGTGGAACACGCGATACAGCGCCACGCGCGGCGACAGATCGTTGTCCAGCGAACGCTCGCCGGCCGCCAGGGCCTCAAGGGCGACGCGGACATAGTGATCGCCGGTCGACTGATCGCCGGTGAGGGCGCGGGCGTAGCGGCGGATGTAAGGCAGATGCGGCGCTAGCCGAGCTAGAAGACTCATGACCCCTCCCGATGCGGTGTCTTCGGAAACCATACTAACGAACGGCAAAGCTGAGCCGTTCCGTCGAAGGTCGATAACGTCCCCTCGATTGAGCGGTTCCGTCCGTTGCGGATTTTTGACATCCTATGCCCAAGCTTATGGAACCCGGTACGGAAAACCACGTTGTCGTCTGGCGGAAAGACATTCGGCCAAAGGGGGCGGACGCCGATGCATAAGCACTTCGGTGTCGAGGACATGATCGAACACGTACCCATGGAAGACAAACGCAAGAGCGCCGCGGCGCTGGACGAAGCGCGGCTGCGCCAGCAGGCGATCGGCGTGAAGCTGCGTCAGATGTTCGATGAAGTCGTCAACGAGGCCGTGCCCGACGAATTCCTCGAGATTCTCCGCAAGGCCGAGCCTCCCAAGGGAGATCGCTGAGCATGAGCGAACCGCAAGTCGGCCGCTCGCCGCCGGACCCCGTCCGCGATCCCGCCTTCAAACGCGAGCTGGTCACGCTGATTCCGCATCTGCGCGCCTTCGCCCGCACCCTGACCGGTGATCCCACCGCCGCCGACGATCTGGCGCAGGACGCCATGATGAAGGCCTGGGACGCGCGCGCCAGCTTCCAGCTGGGCACCAACATGAAGGCCTGGACCTTCATGATCCTGCGCAACCAGTTCTATTCGGAAAAGCGCCGCAGCTGGCGTCAGAGCCAGCTGGACCAGGAGGCCGCCGAGCGGACTCTGGTGGCGGTCGATGATCCCGAGGCGCCCGTCGCCCTGGACGAACTGCGCCTGGGCCTAGGCATGTTGCCGGCCGAACAGCGCGAAGCCCTGATCCTGGTCGGGGCCGGCGGTTTCGCCTACGAGGAGGCCGCCGAAATCTGCGGCTGCGCCGTGGGCACCGTGAAGAGCCGGGTCAGCCGCGCCCGCCGGGCGTTGCAGGCCATCCTCGAAGCGGGGGCCTATGATCGTGACGGCGCATCGGCGGGTGACGCCATGCATGCGATCCTCGCCGACGCGGAGCGATTGAGCTCCCTGCGGTGAAGACCTTTGCCGGCCGCGCTGGGCAGGCCGTAACCTCTATCCGTGTCCGCCTGGCGCTTGCCCTGTGCATCGCCCTGTTGCCGGTGCTCGTCCTCGGCGGCGCGCAGTCGTTCTTCGCCTTCCGGGCGGAGGCCGATTCGCGCCGTCAGAGCCTCGAGCTTGCCGCTGGCCAAAGCGCCTCGAACGCTCGTGCCCGCATCGAGGCGGCCGGGGTGCTGCTCCAGACCCTGGGTCCGGGCACGGTGGGGCTGGAGTGCGCCCAACGCCTGGCCGACGTGCGCGCCCGCCTGCCGGGCTACGCCAACCTCATCCGCTTCGACTCGCGGGGCCGCGTGGCCTGCGCGGCGGCCACCACGCCGTTCGACACCCAGCGTGGCGAGCGGCCCTGGTTCCAGGACCTGCGCGACGGCGCGACCATGGTCGTGGCCTCGGACCCCGGCGCGGTCTACGCCAACGAACCGGCGGTGCTGGCGGCTATCCGCGCCGGCACGCCCGACAAGTTCCAGGGCGCGATGGCCGCCGTCCTGAACCTGCAGGACCTCAAGGTCGGCACGGTCAACCGCTTCATGCCGGGCGGGGCCGAGGTGGCTCTGGCCGATTCGAACGGCACGATCTTCGCGGCCACCGACCCCAAGGCCTTCTCGACCCCGCCGCGCGGCTGGCGCGAACGCGCGGCCAAGAGCGGCGCGGCGATCTGGAGCCACGAGGACGGGGCCCAACACGACCGCACCTATTCGGCCGCGCCGTTGGTCAATGACGACGTGTTCGTGGTGCTGTCGGCGCCGACACCAGGCTTGGTGTCCTGGGCCTGGATCAATCCGATCTCGCGCCTGCTGCTGCCGTTGCTGGCCTTCTTCCTGGCCCTGGGCGCGGTGCTGATCGCCGCCGAGCGGGGGGTGATCCGCTGGATCGTCTACCTGCAGCGCGTGGCAGCCATCTATGCCCGTGGCCGCTTCACCGTGCGGCCGCTGCAGGCCGAGCGCGCGCCGCCCGAAATCCGCGAGCTGGCCGCCACCCTCGACGCCATGGCCGGGGCCATCGTCACCCGCGACGCCTCGCTGCTGGACAGCCTGGCCGAGAAGGACGCGCTGATGCGCGAGATCCATCACCGGGTGAAGAACAACCTGCAGATCATCACCTCGCTGCTGAACATGCAGCAACGGGCCCTGGCCGATCCGGCCGCCAAGGCGGCGATGAACGACACCCGTCAGCGGATCACGGCTCTGGCCCAGATCTACCGCGCCCTCTACCAGGGGCCGGACCTCAAGCGCGTCGACCTGCGGCCTTTCCTGGAGGAGCTGACCGCCCAGTTGCTGGCCAACGACATGGCCACCTCGCCGCTGGTGCGGACCGAGGTCCATGCCGATCCGCTGGTCATCGATCCCGACCGCCTGGCCCCGATCGCGCTGTTCGCGGTCGAGGCCATCACCAACGCCCAGAAGCACGCCTTTGGCCCGAAGGGCGGCATGTTGGCCGTAGGCTTCCACGTGCGCGGCGAAGAGGCCGAGCTGTCGATCAGCGACGATGGTCCGGGCGTGCCCGACAGCGTCGGCGGCGGCGTCGGCCGCACCCTGATGACCGCCTTCGCCCGCCAGCTGCGCGGCAAGGTGGCCTTCGAGAGCCACGAGCCGAGGGGCCTGACGGTGCGTCTCACCTTCCCGACGCCGCAGGCTGTGATTCCGCCAACCTAGGCCGGAACCGAGCTTCGCCGCTCACGTTCTCTCCGGGCACTGTTTCAAGCGCCCCTTCCCCATCCCTTCGGGGGCGACATCGGAGAAGACCATGCGTAAGCTCGTGATTATCGCCGCCGCCCTGGCCTCGCTGTCGGTCGCCGCCTGCAACACCGTCGAAGGCGCCGGCAAGGACGTCTCGTCGGCCGGCAAGGCCGTCAGCGACACAGCCAAGGACGTCAAGTAAGTCGTCCTACCGCTTATTCGAAGGGCCCGCCGGCAGCCGCCGGCGGGCCTTTTTCGTTTGCGCCATTCTCCTTTGAGGCCGCAAAGCGTCACAGTATTGCGATGATGCAACCTTAGGCGGTCCAGACGATATCTCGCTGCAAGATAGCCAAGCCAGACTGTAGCCCTGTCGAGGGGACTACGGACGCTTGTCGTCGCTCACCAACACCGTCTTCGTGCACAGCGGCTGGCGCTGCTCCAGCACCTATGTGTGGAACCGCTTCCGGGCGCTGCCCGGTGTGCGCGCCTACTATGAGCCCTGGCATGAGCAGTTGGCGCGGCTGACGCCCGAGACGATCCAAGCCGAGACCCCCGACAACAGCGGCCTGCGCCATCCGGGCGGGGACCGGCCCTACTTGCAGGAATTCGAGGTCGTCCTCGACCCGGCCGGCGGCGTGCGGGGCTTCGAGCCCGGCTTCGCCTTGGACCGCTTCTGGATCGAGCCCGAGGCCAGCGACCTGGCGCAACAGGCCTATGTCGAGGACCTGGTCGGGGCGGCGCGGGTGCGAGGCGAGGTCCCGGTGCTGGCCTGCTGCCGGACCCTGGGCCGGGTCGGCTGGCTGAAGCGCCGGTTCGGCGGCTTCCACGTCATGCTCGTCCGCGACCCCGTCCAGCAGTGGCTGTCGTTCTATTCGCTGCGCAAGCGGCCCCGGCCGACCTATTTCGAGCTCTGCCACTATGTGCTGCTGTCGGAGATGGCCGGCTGCACCGAGGTCTCGAAGACCCTGCTGGGCCATAACTTCGACGCCGGCGGCAGCCTGGACGACCGCATCGCCGCCGTCCGTCGGCGCCTGAAGCGCGCCCCGGCCAGCGTCTCGTTCCAGGCCTTCCTGGCGGTGTGGCTGCGCTCGTACCTGAAGGCCCTGCCCGAGGCCGACCTGGTGGTCGATGTCGATCGCCTGGCCCGCGACCAGGCCTATGCGCGAGAGGTCGAGGCGGCGATCGAGGCTGGCTGCGGCTTGAAGCCCGACTTCTCCGACTGCCGCGCCCCGGCCCCGCACGGGATCGCCCCGCCGGTCGAGTGGCGCAAGGCCGCGCGCGAGGTGGTGGACCTGCTGGACCTGCACGGCGCGATCGTCGGCCCGCAGGCGCCGCCGATCCTGTTCCGCAAGCTGGCCCCGGCCTTCGCGGCGGTGACGCCGGCCCCTGTGAGCGGCATGACCAGGCTAGGCGAGGCCGTGGGCGGCCTGATGGGCGGGGCGACGGTGACCCGCGCGCCTGCGAAAGCCTATGCGGCGGCGGCGATCCGCACGGAGGGGTCGCGCAGATAGAGCCCCGAACCGCCCGGCGCGGCGGTCAGCACGTCCTCGAACTCCGAGACGTCGTCTTCCGGATCCAGGGCCAGCACGCCGTCGGCCGGCAGCAGGCTGACCAGGGCCTGGATCACCTTGCCGCGCAGCGACGCGTCCATGCTCTTGAGCACGCCGCGCAGCAGGATCACGTCGAAGCGGCCCATGGCCGACAGATCGGCCAGCAAGTTGATCCGCTTCCAGCGCACGATCTGGCGGATGCGCGGCGAGATCGCCCAGGTGTCGTCCTGGTTCTCGAAATATTTGAGCAGCATCCGGATCGGCAGGCCGCGCTGGACCTCGAACTGGGTGTAGATGCCGGCCTGGGCCTTCTCGAGACTGCGCTCGGAGAGGTCGGAGCCGAAGAACTCGAACCGCGTCCCGGTCGCCAGGCCCGTCGCCTCATTGGCCGCGATGGCCAGCGAATAGACCTCCTGGCCGGTGGCGCAGGCCGCGCTCCAGATGCGGATCGGGGCCTCGGGGCGGCGATGCGACAGGGCCGGCAGCACGTCGTCGCGCAGCTGGGCGAAGGCGTCTCGACCCCGGAAGAAGGTGGTCTCGCTGCGGCACAGGGCCTCGACCACGGCCCAGATCAGCCGCTCCTCGCGCTTGGCCCGCAGCGCCGTGATCAGGGCGTCGATCGAGTCGTAGCCCTCGCGGCGCGCCAGCGGCGAGAGGCGGCTTTCCAGGATGTAGGGTTTTTCGGTCTCGACCCGCACGCCGGCGCGGGCGCGGCCCAGGGCCGCCAGCAGGTCCATGTCCTCGGGCGTCACAGCAGGCCCGCCTCGGCGAACTTCGCCTCGATGATGTCGCCGTCAAACGGCTTCATGATGTACTCGTCCGCCCCGGCTTCCAGGGCGGCCAGGATGTGCTCGGCGCGGTTCTCGACGGTGCAGAACACGACCTTGGGCGCATCGCCGCCCGGCTCGCTGCGCAGCTGGCGCAGGAACTCGATGCCGTTCATCACCGGCATGTTCCAGTCGAGCAGCACCGCGTCGGGCATGGCCGCGCGGCACCACGCCAGGGCCTCCATGCCATCGGCGGCCTCGGCGATCTCGAAGCCGATGTCCTCGAGGACCCGGCGGGCGACCTTGCGGATCACCCTGCTGTCGTCGACCACCAGACAGGTCTTCACGGCATGCTCCAAATCAGGCCGTCATCGTGGGGGCGGTCTGGTTAAGGAGCGGTTTGCCTAAACCCGGATCGGGGTGCGGCAAATGTAACTTTTACAGTGAAGCTAGAGGCTTAGGCCGGAACCCAGGCGGCGATGCTGGCGCGGTCCTCGCCGAGCTCGACGGCGATCTGGCCGCCGGCCGCGCGGACCAGGGCGGTCAGATAGGCCGCTTGCACCCACGGGCCGCCAAGCCCTTCGGCCAGGGGCTCGCCCTTCAGGCCGGCCAGCACCTCGGGGCGCAGGCGGGCGCGGGGGCCCACCGAGTCGGCGATGATCGAGAAGCGGCCGTCGGCGGCGACGCCCTTGACCGTGGCCACACCGCCGGCCGGCAGGGCGCTGGCGGCGATCTGGGCGATGTTGAGGATGGCGCGCGACGAGGGCTTGTTCATCGCCTGCGGCTCGATCTGCCAGTCCAGGCTGGGGCGCACGTGGGCGAACACGCCCTGGGCCAGCTTCTCCAGCTCGCGAGAGTCGAAGTTCTCGGCCGAGGCCGAGGCGCCGAACGCCACGCGGGTGAACTGCAGCAGGTCGGCCAGCTTGCGCGCCGACGAGGCGATCAGGCCCATGGCGTCCTCGCGCATGTCCTGAGCGGCCGGATCGTCCAGTAAATCAAGGCCCGAGACGATGGCGCTGGCCGGACTGATGAAGTCGTGGCACAGGCGCGCGGCCAGCATGGCGGCGAAGTCGGGGCCTTGGACGTCCGTTTCGGGCGCAGGGGTCGCGGGGGCGGTATCGGGGACGATGTCGGTCATGGCGGCGAACTCTGCCGTGATTTGAGGCTTTGGCAAACCGGGGCTGCCGCTCTAAACGAGGGCCGTGGTCGATCCGTTTCTAGAACCCGGCGTTTTGGTGCGCCATCCTGGCCAGCCCGATTGGGGCCTGGGGCAGGTGCAGTCCGTGATCGGACACCGGGTGACCGTCAATTTCGAAGAGGCCGGCAAGCAGACCATCGACGCCACGCGCGTGCGTCTGGACTTCGTCGGCGACGACCCCAGAGGCCAGGGGTGAGGGGACAAGAATGAGCAGCGAAAACCTTGCCGCCAAAGAACTCGCGGACTGGGGCCGCGCCCTGGCCAAGATCACCGAGGAAGCCGCGCTGGTCATCCTGCCGTTCTGGAAGACCGAGCTGGCCGTCGCCCAGAAGGCCGACGAGAGCCCGGTCACCGAGGCCGACCGCGCCGGCGAGCGCCTGATCCTGGAACGCCTCGCCGAGCTCTATCCCGATGTGACGGTGATCTCCGAGGAGCACGCCAGCGAATTCGGCACGCCGGACTCGGTGGGCTCGCGGTTCTTCCTGGTCGATCCGGTCGATGGCACCAAGGCCTTCGTGCGCGGCGATCCCAACTTCACGGTCAATATCGGCCTGATCGAGGACGGCGTCCCGGTCGCCGGCGCGGTCTGCGCCCCGGCCACGGGCGAGGTGTGGTTCACGACGGCGCAGGGGGCGATGAAGCGCACCACCTCGACCGGCGTCGATGCGCCCGTGCGCGTCCGCCCCTGGCCGACCGGCAAGGCCCTGGGCCTGGTCAGCCACACCATGCATGAGGACAAGGCCGCCGAACTGGCCGCCCAGTACGGCTTCGACCTGCGCGCGCCGATGGATAGCTCGATCAAGATGTGCCGCATCGCGGAGGGCTCGGCCGACATCTATCCGCGCCACGGTCCGACCTCGGAATGGGACACCGCCGCCGCCCATGCGGTGCTGGTCGCCGCCGGCGGGACCTTCACCCAGCCGGACGGCTCGCCGTTCCTCTATGGCAAGGCGGATCAGGCGTTCCGCAACGGCTGGTTCGTGGCCCGGAGCTAGGGGGCGTCTTCCAGGATCGCCTCGGCCGGCGTCGTCAGGATCACGCCCGCCGAGGCCGAGACGATCGCGGCGATGGCCAGCCACTGGGTCACGGCCAGGTGCTCGTGCAGGATCACCAGCCCGGCCAGAGCGCCCGCCGCCGGCTCCAGGCTCAGCATGACCCCGAAGCTGCGCTTGGGGATGGCGCGCAGGGCGATCATCTCCAGCGAATAGGGGATGGCGCTGGACATCACCGCCGCCACCAGGCCCAGCGCGATCAGCTTGGGCTGGAAGAGCGTCAGGCCCGCCGAGGCGAAGCCGATCGGCACCACGATCAGGGCTGCTGTGACCATGCCCAGCGCCACCGAACGCCCGGCGTGCAGGTGGCCGGTCCGCTTGCCCAGGATGATGTAGAGCGCCCACATCACCGCCGCGACGCACGCGAAGCCGACACCCACCGGGTCCAGCGGCTTGGCTCCGGGATCGATCGGCAGCAGCAGGGCTAGGCCCAGCACTGCCAGGCCGATCCAGACGAAGTGGATCAGCTTGCGCGAGCTGGCGACCGAGACCAGCAGCGGCCCGGTGAACTCGATGGCCACGGCCACGCCCAGCGGCACGGTGCGGATGGCCATGTAGAAGCTGAGGTTCAGCATCCCCATCACCGCCCCGTACATCGCCACCTTGGCGAGGTCCGCGCGCGAGATCGGGTGTCTCCAGGGTCGCCAGACCAGGACGAGGATCAAGGCCGCGAACCCGACGCGATACGCGCTGGTCCCCTGAGCCCCGACGATCGGGAACAGCCCCTTGGCCAGCGAGGTGCCGACACAGAGCGTGACGATGGCCCCGATCAGGGCCGCATAGGGCAGGAGCAAGGGGCGGGCGGCGGACATGGGCCGCTTTTAGGGGGATGAGGCGGTCACCGCTAGAGCTGCGGAGGCGGCGACTAGCGAGCGGATCGAACCTGGGCCAGTGTCACGATATGAGCACTGAAGACACTAGCGCGTTCAATGTCCGGGTCCGGGACGATGGTGTGATCGAGATCGGTGGCCAATGGGCGGCGCACACTCTGATGCGCATCGTCCTCACGGCGAAGTTCCAGATCGAGCCGTCGGCCGAAATGCTGCTCAGTCCCTACACCCGAATGCTGATCGACGCACTTATGCCGGCCACGCCCTATCCTCCAACCATGGAGTGGTCAGATCCCGGGATCCTTACGCCGCCGGCTTTCTTCGAGGTGGTAAAAGAGATGCGGGAGTTCCAGGCGACGCATCAACCGACGACAGCCCTCAATGATCTCGTGGAAGCAGCGCTGCATCCCTATGAAGTCCCACTCGATAGGCTTGGCCTGACGAAGTAGCCCAGTAGGAAAGTTGCGAGGTCAGCGAACTTCGGTGGAAGAATAGGCCTATTTCGCCCGGCTCTCGTCGACCCTACGGCGCGCCTCAGCCAGCACCTCGCTCATCGATCGATCACTTATGCCGCTGTTCTCGGCTTCGTCGATGAGCCTTTGAAGAGCTGCGATCTTGCGAAGGCGGTCGCCATCCCCTGCGTTCGGCAGGGGATGGCGAGTCATATCGCTTACTTCTTCACCCAGCCGCCATCCAGCGGCTTCCAGAACTGGCCCGGCGCCAGGCGGCTGTAGAGCTGCTTGGCGGTGGCCTGGCCGGCGGCGTCCTGGGTCACGCCGGTCTTGCTGGCGATGTCCTTGTAGGCGGCGGCGCGGCCGGTGTTGATCTCGGCGACCGAGGCGCGAAGGCCAGCGTCGCCGCCGGCCACGATGCCGAGGTAGCCGTCGGCTTGCTCGCCGACCGTGCCGGCGCTCTTGGCGGCGTCCACGGCGGCCTTGGCGGCGGCCGATTGGGCCATGGCCAGGTTGGCGCCGGCGGCGGTCATCGCCAGGCCCAGGGCCAGAACCGTCATCGTCTTGCGGATCATGTCGGCTCTCCTTCTTAGAACAGGTTGGGGTTTTGCTGGATCAGCGACTGGACTTCCTTGTCCAGCCGCACGCGGACGTCGGCGTCCAGCTTGGCGTAGATGTTGATCGGGTCGACCTTCACGCGGACGGTGGGCGTGCAGGCGGCCGCGCCGAGCGCTCCCGTCGCGATGAGGGCCAGCAAGAGGGCGCGCGTCTTCATGCGTGAAGTCTCCAGTTCGTATCCAGGGTGACCGATCACGGTTGAACGGCGCCTGAACGAGGTTGGGCCGCTTCTTCCTCGGGAGCGAACGAACGGCGCCAGGCCGCCAGAAGCTCGTCGAAGTTCAGCGACGTGTCGAGGGTCAGGTCCACCGGCGTCTTGGCCGGCAGGGCGATGCGCTTGTCGAAGGCCCGGCCGCGCAGCAGGTCGAGAATCCCGACGCGGGCCTTCTCGGCGACCTTCGGATCGTGCTCGCCCTTGATGTGGAAGAGGATGCCCAGGCGCCCCTTGTCGGTGCTGTTCACGCCGGCTTCCAGCTGGTCGAAGGCCAGGTTCTCCATGGCCTGGTAGGCGAAGTCCTGGATGGCGTTGACCTGAGCGGGGGCGGCCGGCGGCGCGCCGGGGCTGTCGGCGGGGCTGGCCTGGACGCCGGTCAGGGCGGTGCGGTTCAGCTCGATCCGGCCCGGCTGGATGGCCTGGATCTTCCCTTGCTGGAAGCGCAGGCCCTCGGGACCGAAGGTGAAGGGCAGGCGGCCGTCGACCACGGCCACGACCTTGACCTTGTCGGCGAGGGACGAGGCGGCGATCACCTCGCCCAGGTCCAGGTGCTCGATGACGATGACCCCGGTCATGGTCTTGTCCAGCGCCAAGGGCACGTCGATCGGCTCGATCGAGATACGGCCCTTGGCGGCTTCGAACGTCGCCTTGGAGACCTTGATGCTGTCGGCAGCCAGTTGGAACACCGACTCCACGGCGGTCAGCGGCACCAGGCTGTCGATCTTGACGATCTTCAGGGTCTGGCCGGGCGCGGTGGTCAGGGGGGCCAGGCTGTCGAAATCGACCGCGCCGTCCAGGGTGGCGACGAAGCCGATGGGGCTGGTGAAGTCGATGCGGTTGGCGACCAGATGGCCTCGGCTGGTGGCGCCCTTCGCGTCCCAGGCGAAGACGCCGGTGAAACTGGCCGGGCCCTGGGCGTTCTTGGCGAAGGCGGCCATCGGCGACAGGTCGGCGGGCTGCAACCCGTCCTTGGCGAAGGTCAGTTTGGAGGCGTCGATATCGGCCTGGCCGATCCCGGTGGCCACCACGTGGCGCAGGCGGATTTCGCCCAGCGGCGCGCCGACCGGGGTCGTGGCTTGGAAGGTTCCGCTCCACAGGCCGCCGGAGAGGCCCAGCTGGCCCTTGGCGAGGATGGGATTGAAGCGGCGCTCCGGCGCGGCGTCGGTGACGGCGGCGCTGGTCACCTGGACGGTGGCGCGATCGAAGCCGCCGGCGCCGCCCAGGGTCGCCTCGCCCTTGATGCCCTGGAGCTTGGCCTGGGCGACGGCCAGTTCGCCCTCGGCGTCCTGGAAGCGCACGGCGGCGCTCCAGCCATTGGCGCCGGCCGTGACCAGCGGAGCCTTGGCAGGGCAGAGCGTGCCCTTGATGGCGGTGACCGGCGCGTCGCCCAGGGCATAGGCCTTGGCGGTGATCGGCGCGCACTGGGGCATGGTCAGGGTGAAGCGGCCGCCAGCGATCCGCGCCTGGCCGGCGATGGCGCCGGTGATGCCCTGGATCGGCGGCAGGTCGAAGCCCTCGGTGGCGATGGTCAGCGGCGAGGCCATGACGCCGCTCGAGGCGCGCCAGTCGTTGGCCGCGATCCGCACGATCGGCAGACCGCCGCCCGACAGTGAGGCCTGCAACGCCCCGCGCGCGCCGTCTGGGCCGGCGTCCATCAGCAGGCCCTTGGGCGCGGCGGCGGTCAGGGTCACGCCGTTGGGCGCGGAGAGACGCGCCTCGCGCGGCAGGGTCAGCTTGGTGCGGGCGCCGCTGACCTCTAGGCCGACGGCGGGCAAGGCCAGTTCGAAGGTCCGCAGGGCCGTGCTCAGCGGCTTGCCGTAGTCCGGATTGGGGATCAGGGCCGCCAGGCGCTCGGCGTCGGGACCCGAAATGGCGCTGTGGCCGCCGGCCGAGCCGTTCAGGGTCAGGAACAGGCCCTTGGCGCCCTGGTCGATGCGGCCGCTGGCGTTGAGCTTCGCGGACGCCAGGGCCAGTGCGCCGGCGGCCAGGCGATCGGCGCCGGCTTCGATCTTCAGCGGTCCATTGAGGCTGGCGCCGTTGGCGTCGGCGATCAGGCCGAGATTGTCAGAGGTCGCCTTGGCCCGGATCGCGCGGACAGCGGTTCCAGCCGCCACCGCCTCGCCGGCCCGCAGCTCGGCGCTGGTCGCGCCGCGCAGGGTCAGGCGGCCATCCTGGCGGCCGCCGGCGATGCGGGTCAGATCCAGAACGAGGCTGGCGTCGCGGGCGTCCAGCGACGGCGCCGACAACCGCTCGCCGCGCAGGGCCGCGCGGCCCTTGCCCAGGAAGGCGAAGCTCTCCAGCCCGCCGTCGAGGCGGCCGGTCAGGGAGACATCGCCGGACACGCCCTCGGCCTGGCTGTCGCCCAGGCGGCCGTCCTCGGCGCGGAGGGCGAGGCGCGCTTCCAGCGGACCGCTGGCGGTCATCTTGGCCAGGTCCGGATAGGGCAGGTCGGCGGTCAGCTTGGCGGTGGTCCCGGCCAGGTCGGCGGCCTGGGCCTGCAGGCTCTCCAGCGCCAGCGAGACGTCGATGGTCAGGCGGTCGCCGCGCTTGCGGGCCGAGACGGTCGCGCCCCGGGCGTCGAGGGCCAGGTCGCGGACGGCGTAGCGCAGCGGCGCCAGCCGGCCGTCGAAGCGCAGCAGCTGGCCGTCGTCCAGGCTGGCGTCGCCGGTGATCCGGGCGCGGCCGCCGGGGGTGATCAGATCGAGGCGCGCGTCCTCGACCAACACGGCCGGGCCGGGGACGTTTGGTTGCTTGGGCGACTTCAGGAACTCGTCGAGCAACGGCTGCAGGGCGCCGAAGCGGACCTGGCCCTTGTCGTCGATGCTGGCCAGGATACGCGGGCGAACCAGGCGCACGGCCTTGGTCTGGATGCCGAACTTGCCGCCAGTCCACGGGGAAGAGAGGTCGTAGGCGACCTCCAGCCGGTCGGCGGCGAAGACGGGGTTGTCGCGCGAGCCCAGGCGGACCTTGCCGGTGAAGCCGGTGGCGTCCAGGTCGTCCAGCTCGACGGCGGCCTCGACGCCATGGTCGCGCAGCCAGGCCTGCGCCAGCTCGCGGCTGATCTCGCGCCGGCCCGACCAGACGACCAGGCCCGTGGCGATGAAGGCCAGCATCGACAGCGACACGGCCTCCAGGCCGAGATCGATGACGCGCGCACGGTCCCAGGCCTTGCGGGGCGGCTTGCTGGTTTCGGGGGTGGTCGAGGGCTCGGCCATCAGGTCCTTGGCAGTCCAGATCCTAGAAAGAAGCCCCCCGGCCTAGCTTAGATCCCTATTTTGAAAAGCCCAGGACGTCTTGCATGTCGTAGAGCCCTGGCGGCTTGCCACGCACCCAGACGGCGGCGGCGATGGCCCCGCGGGCGAACAGGCCCCGGTCGATGGCCGAGTGCGACAGCGTCAGGCTCTCGCTCTCGCCGGCGAAGATCACGCTGTGCTCGCCGATGATCCCGCCGCCGCGCACGACCGAGAAGCCGATCGCGCCTTCCTTGCGGGGGCCGGTGACGCCGTCGCGGCCACGGTCGGCGACTTGGCCCAGGCCCACATTGCGGCCCTCGGCGGCGGCCTCGCCCAGCATCAGGGCCGTGCCCGACGGGGCGTCGATCTTGCGCTTGTGGTGGGCCTCGTAGACCTCGATGTCCCAGTCCTCGGCGGGCAGGGCGGCGGCGGCCTGGCGCACCAGGCCCATCAGCATGTTGACGCCCAGCGAGTAGTTGCCCGAGCGGACGATGGCGATCTTGGTCGCGGCGGCGTCGATGCGGGCCAGCTGTTCGTCCGAAAAGCCGGTCGAGCCGATGATCAGGGCGGGTCCGCCATTCGCGGCGGCCTCTTCGGCCAGCAGCACCGAGGCTTCCGGCAGGGTGAAGTCGATCACGGCCTCGGTGGTGGCCAGGGCCTCGTCACGTGGAACCAGGTCGCCGCCCTCGACGCCCGGACGCTCGAAGCGCGCGGCGACGGTGGCGTCGGCGCGGCCTTCCAGGGCCTTGGCCACGGCCTGGCCCATGCGGCCGTTGGCGCCGGCGATCGCGATCTTCACGGGCTGGGACAAGATGTTCTCCGGCTTACTCGCAGTAAGTCGCAATCGCCCATTCCGCCCCCTCGGGTCAACCTCGCGCCGACTTCCCGAAGGTCAGCGAGGTTGACGCAAGGCCAAGTCCAACAAGCGTTTGCTGGGATTTTCGCGTCCAAGCCCGGTTGTGACGCTCCGCGCCCGTCGCTACGGTGAGCGCACATAAGGGCGTGTTCGCATCGATCGGCGCGCCCCTTCTTCGACTTGCGCAGCAGGAATGGGAAACGCCGGATGAGCGACGCGGAACGCAAGACCTTCACGGATGAGGAGGCCTTGGCCTTCCACCGTTACCCCCAGCCGGGCAAGCTGGAGGTGACCCCGACCAAGCCGATGGCGACCCAGCGCGACCTGTCGCTGGCCTATTCGCCCGGCGTCGCCGTGCCGGTCCATGCGATCGCCGCCGATCCGGACGCGGCCTACGAATACACCTCCAAGGGCAACATGGTCGCCGTGATCAGCAACGGCACCGCCATTCTTGGTCTGGGCGATCTGGGCGCGCTGGCCTCCAAGCCGGTGATGGAAGGCAAGGCCGTCCTCTTCAAGCGCTTCGGCGACGTCGACAGCATCGACATCCTGGTCAGCTCCAAGGACCCCGACGAGATCATCACGGTGGTCAAGAACATCGGGATCACCTTCGGCGGCATCAATCTGGAAGACATCAAGAGCCCCGAGTGCTTCCGCATCGAGACCGAGCTGCAGGACCTGCTCGACATCCCGGTGTTCCACGACGACCAGCACGGCACGGCCATCATCTGCGCCGCCGGCCTGATCAACGCCTGCCACATCACCGGCAAGAAGCTGGAGGACGTGAAGGTCGTGCTGAACGGCCCCGGGGCTGCCGGCATCGCCTCGCTGGAGCTGATCAAGGCCATGGGCGTCCACCCGGCCAACGTCATCGCCGTCGACTCGAAGGGCGTGCTCTACGAGGGCCGCACCGAGGGCATGAACCAGTGGAAGAGCGCCCACGCGGTCAAGACCGACAAGCGCACGCTTGCCGAGGCGGTCGCCGGCGCCGACGTGCTGCTGGGCCTGTCGGCCAAGGGCGCCTTCACGCCCGAGATGATCGCCTCGATGGCCCCCAACCCGGTCATCTTCGCCATGGCCAACCCCGATCCGGAGATCACGCCCGAAGAGGTCCACGCGATCCGCAAGGACGCGATCATGGGCACGGGCCGCTCGGACTATCCCAACCAGGTCAACAACGTCCTGGGCTTCCCCTACATCTTCCGCGGCGCGCTGGATGTTCGCGCCCGCCGCGTCAATCACGAGATGAAGATCGCCTGCGCCCAGGCGCTGGCCATGCTGGCCCGCGAGGACGTCCCCGATGAAGTGGCCGCCGCCTATCACGGTCGCCAGCTGAAGTTCGGGCCGAACTACATCATCCCGTCGGCCTTCGATCCGCGCCTGATCTGGTACGTGCCGCCGTTCGTGGCCCAGGCGGCCATGGACACGGGCGTGGCCCGCAAGCCGATCGCCGACATGGACGCCTATCGCGCCGGCCTGGCCCAGCGCCTCGACCCGACCGCCGGCTTCCTGCAGAAGATCAGCGGCGCGGTGCAGGCCAACCCGAAGCGCATCGTGTTCGCCGAAGGCGAGGACCCCAGCGTCATCCGCGCCGCCTATGCCTACCAGACGGGCGGCTACGGCAAGGCCATCCTGTGCGGCCGCGAGAACCTGGTGCACGAGAACATGAAGCTGGTCGGCCTCGATCCCGAGACCGTCGGGCTGGAGATCGTCAACGCCCGCCTGTCCGACCGCAATCCGGACTATGTCGACGCGCTGTATCACCGCCTGCAGCGCCAGGGTTACCTGAAGCGCGACGTCCAGCGCCTGATCAACCAGGACCGCAACAGCTTCGCCGCCTCGATGGTCACGCTTGGCGAGGCCGACGGCATGGTCACCGGCGTCACCCGCAGCTTCGACCAGGCCCTGGAAGAGGTGCTGCGCGTCGTCGATCCCGCGCCCGGCGGCCGGATCATGGGCATGAGCGTGGTGCTGGCGAAGGGCCGCACGATCTTCGTGGCCGACACCAACGTCACCGAGCTGCCCGAGGCCGACGAGCTGGTCGAGATCGCCTGCGAGGCCGCCCGCGCCGTCAAGCGCCTGGGCTTCAAGCCGCGCGTGGCCTTCATGAGCTATTCGACCTTCGGCAACCCGATGGGCCTGCGCTCGGAAAAGGTCCGCGAGGCCGTGGCCATGCTCGACGAGATGGACGTCGAGTTCGAATACGAAGGCGAGATGCCGCCGGAACTGGCGCTGGATCCGGAAAAGCGCGCCAACTATCCATTCATGCGCCTGACCGACAGCGCCAACATCCTGATCATGCCGGCCATCCACTCGGCCTCGATCGCCACCAAGCTGGTGCAGTCGCTGGGCGGCGCCACGGTGATCGGGCCGGTGCTGCTGGGCCTCTCAAAGTCGGTGCAGATCGCGCCGCTGTCGGCCTCGGTGTCCAAGATCCTGAACATGGCGATGATGGCGGCCTACGACCAACCGGTGGAAGAGGCGGAGTAAGCTTCGCCGCAACCTCTGCGACTGGGCGTCACAGGGACTACCGAGCCTGTTTGACGTACCTATCTTGTTCTCGTCGGCATCAGTACGCCGATGCGTAAGCCCTCCGGTCGGCGTCATTCCCTTGCGACGCCGGCCGGCCCTTACCCCTTGGGCTTCTGCGGATAGATCGTCTCGCCGCGCTCCAGCATGGCGACAAACTCGGCGATCTTCTTCCGTCGTCCCGCCTCGGTCTTCAGATTGTGCACCCGGAACGCCAGGGCGAAGCGGTTCTGCGCCGATAGCGTCGGCAGCATGGCCTTTGCCCGAGGGTTGGCCTCGATCGCGGCCAACAGTTCGCCCTCGATCCTCATGTCCTGGCCGCTGGCATAGGCCCGGTCCCAGCGCCCGTCGGCCTTGGCGGCCTCGACCTCACGCAGGCCGTGCGGCGTCATCCGGCCCTCCTCGATCAGTCGCGCGACATTGGCGACATTGATCTGGCTCCAGATGCTCTTCTTGCCGCGCGGCGTGTAGCGCTGCAGGAAGCTCTTCTCGTCGAAGCTCTTCTTCACCCCGTCGATCCAGCCCCAGCACAGCACCACGTCGATGGCCTGCTTGGCGTTGATCGACGGCAGGCCCGAGCCGAGCTTGTGGATCTTGATCCAGGCCTCGGGGGCCTTGTCATGGTTCTGCGAGAGCCAGGCGTAGAAGGCCTCGGCGTCGACGAGCTCGTGGACGTGGGCGGGATCGACGTGGATCGGGGCCATCAGAACCTCGTGGAAGTGTCCTCTTTTCGCGGCAGAGCCGTGCTGGATCAACGGCTGACTCAGCACAGGCCCCAACCTGACCTGCTGCGCAGGTCTGTCCGCCCCCAAGCGGGGCGGAGAGGGAACCGCACCGCGCGTGCCGGGGGCGCACTCTCCTCCCCCTGTTGGGGGAGGGGGACCGG
>NZ_JBWKZF010000044.1:0-25681 GCF_059424195.1 Caulobacter sp. GW456-12-1-14-TSB4 | reverse complement strand
GACGGGGTGGGGCGTCCGGCGGCGGAGGGGGAGGAGCGCCGGAACTTTTCCCGTGAGAAAGGGAGTACGCCTGGGCCGATCAGATAGCCAATCGATAGTTTTTGGCTTTCCGATAGATGCGCCCTATATTGCGGCCATGCTTCTCCCGACCCTTCGCCAGCTGCAGTACCTCAAGCTCCTGTCGGAGCACGGCTCGTTCAGCCGGGCGGCCGAGAGCGCCTATGTCACCCAGCCCACCCTGTCGGCCGGCATCCAGGAACTGGAGAAGATCCTGGGCGCGCCGGTGGTCGATCGGGCGCGCTCGGGCGTGATCCTGACCGCCGCCGGCCAGGAGGCGGTGCGGCGGGCCGAGGACATTCTGGCGCGCGCCGAGGATCTAGTGCAGGCCGCGCGTGGGGCCGGCCAGCCGCTGGCCGGACGCTTCCGCCTGGGCGTGATCCCGACCGTGGCCCCGTACCTGCTGCCGCGCGCCCTGCCCGTGCTGCGCGACCGTTTCCCCAAGCTGAAGCTGTTCTTGCGCGAGGACCTGACCAACCGCCTGATCACGGCGCTGAAGGCCGGCGCCCTGGACGCGGCCCTGATCGCCCTGCCCTACGACATGTCCGGCCTGGACTGGGCCCATGTCGAGGACGACGAGCTGCTGGCCGCGGCGCCGGCCAACCATCCGATGGCCGCCTCGACCCGCGTCGATCCCGACAGCCTGCGGGGCGATGACCTGATCCTGCTGGAAGACGGCCATTGCCTGCGCGATCACGCCTTGGCCGCCTGCGGATTGGAACCGCCCAAGAAGGGGGAATGGGGCGCCGTCGGCGACGACGAGACCTTCGCGGCCACCTCACTGCCGACCCTGGTGCAGATGATCGGCTCAGGCCTCGGCGTCTCGTTCCTGCCGGCCATGGCGGTGCATGCGGGCCTGGCCGACAAGACCGCCCTGACGATCCGTCCGCTGGCGACGGAGCATCCCAGCCGCGAGATCGTCGTGGCCTGGCGCGCGGGGTCGAGCCGGGGCGTGGAAGGCCGTCTGTTGGCCGAGACCCTGCGGGAAGCGCCCTAGTCTAGCGCGGCGCCAGCTTGATGCGGGCGGCCTGCTCGACCTTGTCGAGGCCCTTCAGCGTGTCGTCCGTGCTTTCCAGCGTGGCGTTGAAGGCGCGCAGGTCGTGGGTGTCGATCTTGCGGACCGCCTTTTCACGCGACCATTCCAGGCCGATCAGCTGACCCAGGCGGCAGGCCTTGGGCAGGATGGCCACGCGTTCGGACGGGCCGCCCTTGACCAGCAGCTTGCCGACGATGTCGTTCCAGTTCGGCGAGCCGGGCACGCAGAACGCCAGGTGATCGCAGGTTCCGGTCCAGAACCGCTGGTACCAGCGCGCGTGCTCGGAGGAGTCGTAGCGATTGGGCGAAACCCCGACCAGGCCCACGCAATCGGGGCGCACATAGGATTGAGCCTGCGCGCCGCCCGCCAGCAGCAGACCCGCCGCCAGCACGACGGCGCGCAAGGCCTTAGACCGCATGCGAGATCGGACCGTCGGCGCGTCCTTCGACGAACTGGCGGACATAAGGGTTGTCGGTCGTGCGCAGCTCGGCGGCCGGTCCGCGCCAGATGATCTTGCCCCCGTGCAGCATGGCGATCTCGTCGCCGATGGTCTGGGCCGAGGCCAGGTCGTGGGTGATCGAGATGGCGGTCGAGCCGAGGCGACGCACCTGGTTGGAGATCAGCTCGTTGATCGCCGCGGCCGTGATCGGATCCAGGCCGGTGGTCGGCTCGTCGAAGAACAGGATCTCGGGCTGGGCGACGACGGCGCGGGCCAGGCCGGCGCGCTTCTGCATGCCGCCCGACAGCTCGGACGGGAAACGGTCGGCGACGTCCGGGGCCAGGCGCACCTGCTCCAGGGCCTCGATCGCGCGTTCCCTGGCTTCCTTGCGAGGAATCCCGTCGGCGTTGATCAGGCGGAAGGCGACGTTCTCCCAGATGGTCAGGCTGTCGAACAGGGCCGCGCCCTGGAACAGCACGCCCACGCGGGAGAACAGCTTGCGGCGCGCGCCTTCGGACAGGTTGACGGTGTTCTGGCCGTCCAGCTCGATCTTGCCGGCGTCCGGACGCATCAGGCCCAGCGCGGTCTTGATCGTCACCGACTTGCCCTGGCCCGAGCCGCCGATGATCACCAGCGACCGGCCGGGCGAGACCGACAGGTCCAGGCCGTCCAGGACCGGGCGGCCCTCGAAGCGCTTGCTGACGCCCTTCCAGGCGAGTTTCGGGATCGCGTCGGTCATTGGGCGGCGTGGGTGAAGAGCGTGGTCAGGAGGTAGTCCGAGGCGAAGATCAGGATGGCCGAGGAGACCACCGCGTGGGTGGTGGCCCGGCCGACGCCGCGCGCCCCGCCCTTGGCGTTGTAGCCGTGGTAGCAGCCCATCAGCGCGACGATGAAGCCGAACACGGCGGCCTTGACCAGGCCCGAGCCGATGTCCCAGCCCTGCAGGAAGTCCAGCGTGTTGCGGATATAGACGGCGGAGCTGAAGTCCAGCACCCGCGTGGCGACTAGCCAGCCGCCGGCGATGCCGATCGTATCGGCCACGGCGGCCAGCAGCGGCATCATCAGGACGCCGGCCAGCAGGCGCGGACCGACCAGATAGCGGAACGGGTCGGTCGACAGGGTGCGCATGGCGTCGATCTGTTCGGTCGCGCGCATGGCCCCGATCTCGGCGGCGATGGCGGCCGAGACCCGGCCGGCCAGCATCAGCGAGGCCAGCACGGGGCCAAGCTCCCGGGTGATCCCCAGGGCCACGATCTGCGGCATCACCTGCTCGGCGTTGAAGCGGCCGCCGCCGGTGAAGATGTTCAGGGCCAGGGCCGCGCCGGTAAAGATGGCGGTCAGGCCCACGACCGGCAGCGAGAAGAAGCCGATGGCCACGAACTGGCGCATCAGCTGGCCGAAGAACCAGGGCGGGGTCAGGGCGGCGGTGACGCCGCGCACGGCGAAGACGCCGACCGAGCCGACCATGCGCACGGCGGCCAGGGTCGAACGACCCAGGACACGGACGGGATTGGTGGCGACCTTCCGGGCCGCCTCGGCCGCGGTCACGCTAGTAGCTCTCGGCCGGTTGCGTCGCCGGCGCCGGCGCGGCCGGGGTCGCCGCCGCGTCCGAACCGCCGCTTTGCGGACGGATCACCGAGCCGATCAGGCCAAACAGGTCGACCGCGCCTTGGGTGTTCTCGATCTGGCCGCCCGGCTTGATGTCGTCCATGGCCGCGCCCGGGGCGATCGACACGTGGGCGCCGCCCAGGATGCCATCGCTGGTGATCTTGGCGGTTGAGTCGCTAGGCAGCTTGACGGTCGGGTCGATGGACAGCTTGGCCACGGCCAGGAAGGTCTTCGGCTCCAGCGTGATCTCCGAGACCGTGCCGACCTTGACGCCGGCGACGCTCACCGCCGCGCCCGGCGCCAGCGAACCGGCCTCGCCGAACTTGGCGCTGATCTCATAGTCGCCGCGCTTCATGTGCACGCCGCCCACGCTCAGCGAATAGGTCAGGAACCCCGCCGCCAGGGCGAGGACGACGACGCCCATGGCCGTCTCGGCCCATTGTTCGCGCAATGCCAAATCCCCTTACATCTAGTCCCGGCCGCGCGGTTAGCGCTTGCCGCCAGAAGGAGCCGAGCCGCCCTTCTGGAGTTGATTGATCAGCACGTCGATGTTGCCGCCGGCGTTATCGATGGTCGACACGAAGTCCTGCTGCTGGGTGATGGCCAGCCAGATGCCCTTGAACTGGATGTCCACGACCTTCCAGGTCTGGCCGCCGCCGAGCACGCGCCACGAGACGGCCAGGGGCTGGGTGATCTGACCGCCCGAGATCACGCTGTTGACGACCACGTCGCCCGGCTTGCGGACGACCGAGCCGGTCACCTTCAGCTGCTCGCCGCGATAGTCGTCGATGCGGCTCTGATAGACGTTCTCGGCATAGGTGCGGAAGATCGGCGTGAAGCGGGCGCGCTGGTCCGGCGTGATGGTGCGGGCGTACTTGCCCAGCACGAAGTTGGTCACGCGCGGCACGTCGGCCAGTTCGTCCACCGCCTGGTGGAAGACCTGCTTCTTCTGGGCTTCCGACATCTTCTTGTCGGCCAGCACGGTGATCACGCGCTGGGCCTTGGTCTGGACGAAGGCCTCGGCGCCGGCGTCGCGCGCGCCGCTCTGGGCGAAGGCGGGCGCGGCGAGGGCGGCGGCCCCGAAGAAAGCCAAAAGCGCGGCGTTGGCGCCGCGCCGGGTGTGGGTCGTGTTGGTCATGGTCTTACCGGTCATGGTTTGGGCGCCGCGGGCGGAACTTCCGGAGGCGGCGCGTCGAAGTCGGGGAGAACCTCGGCCTTGCCCGACGCTTCGCGTACGGACGCTTCGCGATACTGGGTATAGGCCGAACGGGTGGTGACGTAGGGGTCCGAAGCGTCCTTCAGAGCCTGGAAGGCCGGATCGGTCTGGGCGCGCAGATCGACGATGGTGACGCCCGTGCGGGCCTTGCCGAAGTCGGTGCTCAGCCCGCCGACATAGAACGAGACGGGGTCGGTGAAGATGTCCAGGGCGCGGCCGACGCCGTCGCGGACGTTCAGCGGGCCCATCAGCGGCACATAGACATAGGCGCCGGGCTTGGCGCCCCAGACACCGAAGGTCTGGCCGAAGTCGGAGTCGCGGCGCGGCAGGTGCATCTTGGAGGCCACGTCGAACAGGCCCAGCACGCCGACGGTCGAATTGACGATGAAGCGGGTGGTCGAGCGCGCGGCGCCCTTGGGCTTGCCCTGCAGCACCATGTTCATGACGGTGTTGGGCTCGCCGAGATTATATACGGCGTTGCTGACCCGGTTGCGGACCACGCGGGGCGTGACGGCCATGTAGCCGTGGGCGACCGGAGCCAGGATCGCGCGATCCAGGCCCATGCCGAACTTGAACGAGCCTCGGTTGAAGCCTTCCCAGGGATCGTTGGCGGTCTCGACGGCGGCGCTGGTCCCGACCGGTTGGCTCGCCGCGGCCTGGTCCTGAGCAAGAGCGGGCGCGAACGTCGCCAGGCTGGCGGCCACGGCAAGCCCCGCGGCGGCGACGTGCCTGCCGGTCGCCACGTGGCGCGGGCTGTTATGCGGGTGGCTCAAGCTCATGCTCCTGCTTCTACACGCGGCATGTATTCATGACGCAATCCGTATCAAGTCCGATTACGTTGTATTTCGGTCACGTTCGGGGGGCCTTGCTTCAAATCGCCCTCACTTGAACGGGCCCGCTCCAAAACGGAGCCTGATGCCGCGCATTACGATCCGACACAATCAGATATATCGAAAATAGCTCTTGACGATCCACCGATCCGATATATCTATCATTTCGATATAACGGAATAGGATCTAAAACACACATGTTTGGACGACATCATCACCACCGCGGCCACTGGCGCGGTCACGCCGACGAACATCACGGCCGTCACCCCTTCGGTTTCCACGGCGGTCACGGTCATCACGGCGGCCCGCGCGGTCGCGGCGGCCGGATGGGCCGGTTCTTCGATCACGGCGACCTGCGCTTCGTGGTCCTGAAGCTGATCGCCGAGAAGCCCAGCCACGGTTACGAGCTGATCAAGGCCATCGAGACGGCGGCCGGCGGCGCCTATACGCCCAGCCCGGGCGTGGTCTATCCGACCCTGACCCTGCTGGAAGAGCTGGGTTACGTCACCGCCAGCGACGCCGGCGGCGGCAAGAAGCTCTATACGATCACCCCCGAGGGCGAGGCCTTCCTGGCCAGCAACGAAGCCCCCGTCCGCTCGCTGTTCGAGCGCATGGCCGAGGCCGCCCAGGCCAGCGCCGCCTTCTCGCCGCAGATCCTGCGCGCCCGCGAGAACGTCAAGACCGCCTTGCGCCTGAAGCTCCACGGTCAACTGACACCCGAGCAGATCGCGGCGGTGGCCAAGGTCCTGGACGACGCCGCCACGGCGATCGAAGCCATCTAGGGGAGGAGAGCGCCATGGAAAGCCACGCCCGCGTCGCCACCGACAAGGCGGCCCGCTACATGACCCAGCTGGCCAAGCACTGGAGCCACAAGTTCGAGGTCACCTATGACGAGACCTCGGCCGTCTTCCCGCTGCCGGCCGGGACCTGCCGGATGACGGCCCACCCGGACGGTCTCGACATCACCGTCGAGGCCGCCGACCTAGAGGGCCTGGCCCGCCTGGAAGACGTGGTGGCCAAGCATCTGGACCGCTTCGCCTTCCGCGAGGGCGAGTTGCAATACGGCTGGACCCGCGCCTGGCCGGCCGGCGGCATCGATCCGCGCGCCATGCGGATCAACGCGGTCCACTGAAGACCTGAGAACCCGTCTTGGGTCGGAGGGTTGGAAACGTTTCTGCCCCTAGGACGTTGCTGCTGAGGTTTCTTCCAGACGCGACGCCCGGGGGGGCAGTGATGACCATCGATTCTGTCGGGATCCTCGATGCTCCAAGGAGCGCTTCGGAGGCCGACCTCACCGACCTTGATCTGCTGCACAGCATCAGCGTCGCGCTGATCGGCGAGCAGGACCGCACGGAGCTGTACGGCAAGATCGTCGATGCGGCGGTGTCGATCACACGCTCGCAATTCGGCACAATGCAGCTGCTCAGCCCGAAGGACGACCCGTCGGGCCATGGCGGCGAACTGCAGCTCCTGTGCCATCGCGGCCTGCCGCCCGAGGCCGTCGGATTCTGGCAGTGGGTCAGCCCCATGGCCTACAGCAGCTGCACCCAGGCGCTGAAGTTTGGCCAGCGGGCGATCATCCCCGACTTTGAGGCCTGGGACGAGATCGCCGGGACCGAGGACCTGATGGCATTCCGCCGCACGGGCATTCGGTCCGCCCAGACGACCCCGCTACTGTCGCGCGACGGCCAGCTTCTGGGCATGATCTCGACCCACTGGAGTTCTCCACATCAGCCCTCCGAACGCGACCTGCGGATGCTGGACATCCTGGCGCGGCAGGCGGCCGATCTGCTGGAGCGGACCATCTCGGAAGAGCAGCAGCGTCAAACCGCTCTCAAGCTGCGCGAGCTCAATGAGACACTCGAGACGCGGGTCCAGGAGCGGACGAACGCCCTGCTCGCGGCCGAGAGCCAGGTCCGTCAGATGCAGAAGCTGGAGGCGATCGGCCAGCTGACGGGCGGGGTGGCCCACGACTTCAACAACCTGCTGACCGTCATCCGCTCGTCGGCCGAGCTGCTGCGCCGACCGTCCTTGTCTGACGAGAAGCGTGTCCGCTATCTGGACGCCATCTCGGACACGGCCGACCGCGCCGCCAAGCTCACCGCCCAGCTCCTGGCCTTCGCCCGCCGCCAGACGCTGAAGCCGGTCACCTTCGATGTCGGCGAGCGCATCGCCGGTGTCGCGGACATGCTGAGGACGGTCATTGGCTCGCGTGTGCGCCTGATCCTCGAAGAATCCGCTTCGCCCTGTTTCGTGGAAGCCGACGCCAGCCAGTTCGAGACCGCCCTGGTCAACATGGTGGTCAATGCGCGGGATGCGATGGAGGGCGAGGGCGAGCTTACGGTCCGCGCCTTCGAGGCGCTGTCCCTGCCGCCGCTGCGAGGCCATGGCGGCCACGAAGGCCCGTTCATCGCGGTTTCCGTCACCGACACCGGTAGCGGTATGTCGCCCGAGGTCCTGAGTCAGATCTTCGAACCGTTCTTCACGACCAAGGACGTGGGCAAGGGCACGGGCCTGGGTCTCTCGCAGGTCTTCGGCTTCGCCAAACAGTCGGGCGGTGATGTCGAGGTGGTCAGCGAGATCGACCAGGGCGCGACCTTCACCCTCTACCTGCCGCGCGTCGATGCGCCGGCCAAGGCCGACATCCAGGTGAGCGGGGACACCTCCAGCGACACGCCCGGCGCGATTCTCATCGTCGAGGACAATGCCGAGGTCGGCGAGTTCGCCCGCCAGCTGCTGGACGATCTGGGCTTCAAGACCAGTCTCGCGGCCAACGCCCAGCGCGCCCTGGCCATCCTTGAGGAGCGGGCTGGCGATTTCGACTTCGTCTTCTCTGACGTCGTCATGCCGGGGATCAGCGGCCTTGAGCTGGGTCGCCGGATCAAAGGCCGTTGGCCCAAGCTCCCGGTCGTTCTCACCAGTGGCTACAGTCAGGTCCTGGCGGATGACACACACCACGGCTTCGCGGTGCTTCAGAAACCCTATTCGGTCGGGGAGCTGGGTCGCATCCTGCGCGCGGCCCGCGCCTGAGGCCCCACGCCTGAGGCCTAGTGCAGCCCGCGCAGCAGGTCCATGCGCCGCATGGCCTTGCCGGGGATCTCGGAAATCCGGCCCAACGGCAGGGACTCGGCGACGCTGCGCATGCCGTAGGCGGCGTGGCGGACCAGGGTCGGCAGCGACGGCGAGCCCAGGAAGCCGAACACCACGGTCTGGCGAGCGTTGGAAAGCTCGCGCTTGAAGCGATAGTCGCCGGTGCCCAGGTCCAGGCGCGAATAGGCCGTGCCGTCCATGCTCTTCAGGATGTCCTGGAACAGCAGCATGCCGGGCGAATAGCGGTCCAGCTCGGGATTGTGGGCGATCAGCCAACCGTGGATCGTGTGCTCGCCGCGCAGGTGCAGGTGCACGGCGGCCAGCTGGTCTCCCAGGTGCAGGGTGTAGAGCCCGCCGCCGAACTCCGGCGCGTGGTTCTGGAAGAGCCCCTCGACCAGGGTGTTGACCCATGGCGTCTTGAAGAGATCGGTCTGGCCGGTGGCCAGCAGCTGGGCCCGCTTCCAGACGATCAGCTGGTCGAAGTCGGCGCGGCTGTCGGACATGGCGGTGAAACGCGAGGGGCCGACCTCGCGCTCGGCCTTGCGGCGCTTCTTGTCGATGTCCTTGAGCACGCCGACATTGGCGGCCTTGCGCTCGGCGGCATAGGCCTCGTAGCCGTCGGGAACCTCGATGATCCACGAGTCCGCCTGGCCGCGACCGTGGCGGGCCAGGGTCTCGTCGTCGGCCAGCATGTGGCAGAAGTCGATGCGCGAGGCGTGCAGGGCGGTCAGCAGCTCGCGCGGATTGACCGCGACGCCGGGCGCCGAGACCAGGGCCTGGTAGTCGCACATCGGCGCGCCGGCCGGCATGGCCACGCCCTGGCGGATGCGGGCGGGCAAGAAGGCCAGGGCCTCGCCCTCGGCGCCGCGCAGGATGGCGACCTTGATGGCCTGACCCTTGTCACCCCGGGCGCGGGCGACCGACTGAGCCCAGTGCGGCGACAGGAACGGCGAGTCCAGCCGCGCCTGACCACGCTGCAGCTCCATCCACCGCGCGATGTCGGCGGGGGAGAGGTCCAGGGCATTGACGATTTGGATAGGCACGGGGGCGGTTCCGACAGGTTTGTCGGCGGGCATCCTGACAGCGATAACTTGCGTTTGGGTTGACGACACGGCGTTCTGCGAAAACGCCGCGCCGCCTGCTCAGTCCATCAGCTTCTTGCTGAGATAGACATATTCCAGCGCCTGGCGGCGGGCGGTCTCGGCCAGGTTGGCGCTGGCCGCGTGGCCGCCGTCGATGTTCTCGTAATAGAGCACCGGATAGCCCAGCTCCTCCAGCCGCGCCGCCGCCTTGCGAGCGTGGGCCGGGTGGACGCGGTCGTCCTTGGTCGAGGTTTCGATGAACACCTCGGGATATTTCCGGCCGGCCTTGAGGTTGGAATAGGGGTCGTACTTGGCGATCACGGCCCGCTCGGACGGGATGGCCGGGTCGCCATATTCGCCCACCCACGAGGCGCCGGCCCCGATCTGGCTGTAGCGGATCATGTCGAACAACGGCACCTGCACGACGATGGCGTTGTAGAGCTCGGGCCGCTGGGTCAGGGCCACGCCCATCAGCAGGCCGCCGTTGCTGCCGCCCATGATGCCGAGATGACGCGGCGAGGTGATCTTGCGGGTGATCAGGTCCTGCGAGACGGCGAAGAAGTCGTCATAGACCTTCTGACGGTTGGCCTTCAGGCCGGCCTCGTGCCAGGCCGGGCCGAACTCGCCGCCGCCGCGGATGTTGGCCACGACGTACGTGCCGCCGCGCTCCAGCCACAGCTTGCCCATCACGCCCGAATAGCCGGGGGTCATCGGCACCTGGAAGCCGCCATAGGCGTAGAGCAGGGTAGGGGCCTGGCCGTCGTACTTGATGCTCTTGGGCCGCACGACGAAGTACGGGATCTTCGTGCCGTCGGTGCTTGTGGCCTCGAACTGCTCGACCACGTGGGTCGAGGCGTCGAACCGGGCCGGCGAGGCCTTGATCTGCTCCAGCTTCAGCGAGCCGGCGTCGGCCAGCCAATAGGTGCTGGGGGCCAGGTAGCCGGTGACGGTGACGAACAGGCGCTCGTCCTTTTCGGCCGTCGAGCCCAGGCCGATGGCGCTGTTGGCCGGCAGGTCCAGGGTCTGGGACGTCCAGCCCTTGGGGCCATGGGTCAACACGCGCGCCGCGCCCTTGACGTTGTCCAGCAGGCCCACGACCAGCTTGGTGCGGGTGGTGGTGACCTGCTCGACCGACTGCTTGGCGGTCGGGCGCAGCACCAGGGTCGCCACGGCCGTCTCCGGCGAGGCCTTCAGCTTGGCCAGGTCGTAGCTGATCAGGTCGCCGGTCTTGAAGCCCTTCCAGTCCTGCTCCATCAGCACGACCATCTGGCCGGCGACATAGCCCTGGATCGAGGCCTTCAGCGGCAAATCGAGCTTCACCGGCTTGGGACCGTCGATCAGGTAGGTCTCGGTCTCGAAGAAGGTCACGCCCCGGCTGGCCAGGGCCGCCACGACCTTGCCGTCGCTGTCGCGCAGCACGAACGGGCTGACCGAGACGTCGGTCTCCGTGCCCCGATAGACCTCGACCGCCTGGTCCAGGGTCTGGCCGCGCTTCAGGGTCTTCAGGACGTAGGCGTAGCCGGACTTGGTCAGCTCGCCTTGTGTCCACTCGCGGGCGACCAGCAGGGTGTCCTGGTCCAGCCAGGTGTAGTTCTGCTTGCCCTCGGGCAGCACGAAGCCGCCGGCGACGAAGCTCTTCGTGCTCGTGTCGAACTCGCGGACCGTGACGGCGTCCTTGCCGCCGTCCGACAGGGTGATCAGGCAGCGCGTGTCCTGCGGCGGCAAGCACGACGCGCCCTTGAACACCCAGTTGGCGCCCTCGGTCTTGGAGAGGGCGTCGACGTCCAGGATCGTCTCCCAGGCCGGATCGGCCGTGCGGTAGCTTTCCAGCGTCGTCTTGCGCCACAGGCCGCGCACGTGGTCGGCGTCCTGCCAGAAGTTGCGCAAGCTGCCGTCGCCAGCGAACGAGACGCCCGGCACGCGGTCCTTGGCGTTCAGGATCGCCAGGGCCTTGGCCTCCAGGTCCGCGTAGCGCGCATCGCCCTGCAGCACCGGCAGGGTCTTGCCATTCTGGGCCTTGGCCCAGTCCATGGCGCGCGTCCCCTCGATCTCCTCCATCCAGAGATAGGGATCGTCCTTGCCCAGCTCGGACAAGGGCGTGCGGACTTCCTCGGCCTTGGGGGCCACGAGCTTGTCGGCTTCGGCGGCGGTCGCGGGATCGATGGTCATCAGGCTCGTGGACGCAAAAAGAACGGTCAGCAGCCTACGCACTTAGTGATCCATGAGCTGACGCGACAGGTAGGTGTAGTGCAGCGCCCAGCGACGGGCGTTGTTCTTGGGGTCCGCGCCGTTGGCGTGGCCGCCGTCGGTGTTCTCGAAATAGAGATGGTCGACCTTCAGATCGTCCATCTTGGCGGCGAACTTGCGGGCGTGGCCCGGATGGACGCGGTCGTCCTTGGTCGAGGTGGTGATGTAGGCCAGCGGGTATTTCACGCCAGCCTTCAGGTTCTGATAGGGGCTGTACTTCTCGATCCAGGCGCGTTCGGCCGGGATGGCCGGGTCGCCATATTCGCCGATCCACGAGGCGCCGGCCGGCAGGTAGGTGTAGCGGATCATGTCCAGCAGCGGGCTTTCGACCACCACCGCGTTCCACAGGTCCGGACGCTCGGTCAAAGCGACGCCCATCAGCAGGCCGCCGTTCGAGCGGCCATAGGCGCCCAGGTGGCGCGGCGTCGTGGCCTTGTCGGCGATCAGCTTCTCGGCGACCGAGAAGTAGTCGTCATAGGCGCGCTGGCGGTTGGCCTTGAGCGCCGCCTCGTGCCAGGCCGGACCGAACTCGCCGCCGCCGCGGATGTTGGCCACGACGAAGGCGCCGCCGCGTTCCAGCCACAGCTTGCCGATCAGCGGGTCGTAGACCGGCAGCTTCGACAGGTTGAAGCCGCCATAGGCGTGCAGCAGGGTCGGGTTCTGGCCGTCCAGCTTCCAGCCCTTCTTGTGGACCACGAAATAGGGGATCGCCGTGCCGTCCTTCGAGGTCGCCGACTTCTGCTCGACCACCAGGTCCTTGGTCTCGAACTGGGCGGGCAGGGCCTTGACGGTCTGGGCGGTGGTCCCGGTGGCGTCGGCCAGCTTCAGCTCGGTCGGCGTGAGGAAGCCCTCGTTGGTGTAGAAGACCTCGTCGCCCTCGTCCGAATGCGAGACCAGGGCCACCGAGCCGTTGTCGATCACCGGCAGGGCCTGCGACTTCACGCCGAACTCGCCGCGCATCTGCAGGCTGACCAGGCTGCCCCGGACATTGTCATAGACCACGGCCACCACGCGGTGGTCGGTCACGGTCACCTGGTCGATCGACTGGCGCGGACCGGGAACCAGCAGCTGGCAGGGATCGCAGTCGTTGCTGACGACGATGTCGGAGCCAACGCGGCCTGCCAGCTTGTTGCGCGAGATGGCGATCAGCGAGCCGGCCGGGAAGGTGACGTCGCGCGTCCCCACCGTGGTGGTGTAGGGCTCCTCGATCTTCAGGACGAGCTTGCCGTCGATCAGGCCGCGCACCCCGACCTTCTGCGGGATCGGCAGCAGGCGGGCCACGCCGTTGTCCCACAGATAGGTCTCGTCGTGGAAGAAGTCGGTGGCGCGGGTCAGCAGCACCACCGTGTTGCCGGCCGCGTCGCGCAGCACGTTCGGCCGGGCCGAGACGTCGGACGCCTGGCCGCGATAGACCTCGACCGCCTGGTCCAGGGCCTGGCCGCGCTTCAGGGTCTTGATCACGAAGCCGTAGCCGCTCTTGGTGGTCGTGCCCTCACCCCAGTTGCGGGTCAGGATCAGGGTGTCGGGGTCCAGCCACTCGATCGACTGCTTGCTCTCGGGCAGCACGAACCCGCCGGCGGCGGGATCGACGAAAGCCTTGGCAGCCAGGTCGAACTCGCGGACCGTCACGGCGTCCTTGCCGCCGTTCGACAGGTTCACCAGGCAGCGGTCGTGGGTCTTGGGACGGCAGTCGGCGCCCTTCCAGATCCAGTTCTTGCCCTCGGCCTTGGCCAGGGCGTCGATGTCGAGGACCGTTTCCCACTGGGGATTGGCGGTCTTGTAGGACTCCAGGCTCGTGCGCCGCCAGACGCCGCGCACGTGGGTCTCGTCCTGCCAGAAGTTGAAGACGTCCTTGCCGATGAAGTTCGGCATGGCGATCCGGTCCTTGCTGGACAGGATTTTCAGCGCCTGGTCCTGCAAACCCGCGAACCGCTTGTCGCCCGACAGGACCGGCAGGGTCTTGTCGTTTTGGGTCTTCACCCAGGCCAGCGAGTCGGGGCTTTCGACCGCCTCCAGCGCCAGGTGGGGATCGGCCTCCTGCGCGTAAGCTGCGGTGGAGAGCATGGCGGCCAGGGCCGCGGCGGAACAGGTGCGGAGCAGGGTCATGGCGTAGACGGTATCCGAAAATTTCCCCCGCGCCAGAGCTTGGCCGGGAAAGATCAGACCCCGTCGTCGGGAATGTTCAGCAGGACACCGCACGCCTTGCAGTGGACGGCGTCTGGATCATGCCGGCGCAGGCCGCAGTCGTGGCACTGGTAGATCACCTTGTGCGGCCGCAGGATCGACTGGATCAGGCCGATGAACAGCGACACCCCGCCCAGCATCACCGCCATCGACAAGAGCTTGCCCCACACGCCGGGCAGAGTGACGTCGCCATAGCCGGTGGTGGTCAGGCTGGTGACGGTGAAGTAGAGCGCGTCGACATAGCCGGCGATGCCCTCGTGCCGTCCGGCGAAGCTCGTATAGACAAAGCCCGTGACCACGAAGACGAAGGTCGCCAGCGAGCTGGCCGCGCGGGTGATGTCCTCGACCCGCGTGTCGTCATAGCGCCGCCCGACCGTGCGCCAGAAGAACTCACTGTGGATCAGGGTCCACAGGCGCAGCACCCGCAGGAAGCCGAAATTGAACAGCCAGGCGGGGAAGAGAAGCGTGGCCAGCACGAACAGATCCAGCCAGGTGATCGGCTTCTTCAGCCATGACCTGACGTCGCCGTGCGCGATGGCGCGGGCGGCGAGATCGGCGGCCAGGAACGCCGCTACGCCATAGTCCAGCAGATAGAAGGTCAGGCCATGCCGCTGCATCAGCGGTGCGGCGATGAAGAAGGCGATCAAGGCCAGATCGATCAGGATGATCCCATAGCGGAACCGCACCGCCGCCGGCGAGGCGCCGTGATAGAGCGCTCGCAGCCGGGCGCGGACGCGAAACTCTTCAGCCATTGTCTGAGACCAGCCGCAGCGGGGCAGCCTCGACCGGCGCGGGCGGTGGGCCGCCGACCAAGGTTAGAGCCGTCTCGTAGGCGCCGCCGAAGTCGATGCGGGTCACCTCGTCCAGCCGCTGGGCCTTGGGCTGGGCGTCCCAGGCCGCGTCGGGGCCGATGCCGCGCATCCAGACGACGCCGCCCTCCAGGCTGACTACCGCGCCGATGTGGACCTGCGCCTCGCTGTAGACCGTGACGACCGGGAAGAGGTGGCCGGCGGTGGTCAGGATGTCGTCGATGCTGTTCAGGGCGATGGCCGGGGTCTCGGGCTGTGGTTGCCCCAGCTTCTCGAGCGCGGCCTCGACGAAGTCGGGATAGGGCGCGGCTTGCAGGTTCTTGACGTCGTCCAGCCGATAGCAGCCGAAACCGTTGAAGCGCAGATGGTCGCTGACCTCGCACAGCATCAGGAAATCGGGGCCGATCCCGACGACATAGCCTCGCACCCAGCCGTCCTCGAACCGCCGGTGGAAGCGCGTCAGCCGGCGATCCCGCATGGCGCTGGCCAGTTGCTCGCGAATGTCAGTCGCCGTCATCTTTGCTGCGTCGTCCCGCTGCGGTGCAATTGCCGCCGCTTTCCACTATATAGCCCGGCCATGAGCCGCACCTTCCTGAAGATGAACGGGCTGGGCAACGACTTCGTCGTCATCGAGACCCAGACCCAGACCTTTGATCCGACGCCTGAGGAGATCCGTGCGATCGCCAAACGCGGGGACGGTGGTGTCGGCTGCGACCAGGTCATCGCCATCGATCCGCCCAAGGCGGCGGGCGCGGCGGCCTATGTGCGCTTCTGGAATTCGGACGGCGACGAAATCGGCGCCTGCGGCAACGGCACGCGCTGCGTGGCCTGGCTGCTGATGCAGTCCTCGGGCAAGGACGCCGTGGCCTTCGACACCGAAGGCGGCCGCCTGTCGGGCGTGATGGCCGGCGACAAGCTGGTGACCGTCGACATGGGCCAACCGGGCCTGGACTGGACCCAGATTCCTCTGTCGGAAGAGATGAACACCGAGCGCGTGGAGCTGCAGGTCGGTCCGATCGACGCGCCGCTGGTCCACACGCCGGTCTGCGTTTCGATGGGCAATCCGCACGTGGTGTTCTTCGTCGACGCCCCGGTCAGCGACGCCTTCGCCACCGGGACCGGCTCGCTGGTCGAGCATCACCCGCTGTTCCCCGAGGGCGTCAATGTCGGCTTCGCGCACATCGCGGCGCGGGACCACATTAAACTGAAGGTCTGGGAACGCGGCGCGGGCCTCACCCTCGCCTGCGGCACCGGCGCCTGCGCGGCTCAGGTCGCCGCCGTGCGTCGCGGCCTGACCGACCGCAAGGCCAAGGTCGAGTTCGAGAGCGGCTCGCTGGTCATCGAATGGCGCGAGAGCGACGGCCACGTGATCATGACCGGCCCGGTCAGCATGGACTTCGCCGGCAAGCTTCCGGTGGCCGCATGACCCACGCCGCCATCGCTTCCGGCAAGACCGCCGTCATCACCGGCGCGGCCGACGGCATCGGCTTGGCCGCCGCCAAGGCGTTCCGGGCCCTGGGCCTCAACGTCGTCATGGCCGACATCACCGGCCGCAAGCTGAAGCAGGAAGCCGAGGCCATCGGCGCCCTGGCCGTGCCGACCGACGTCGCCGATCGCGCGGCCGTCGAGGCTTTGAAGGCCGCCGCGCTCGAGGCCTACGGCTCCGTCGACATCCTGATGAACAACGCCGGGGTCGGCGGCGGTGGCGACGCGTTTGCTGGCGACGACGCCTGGAAGCGCATCCTCGACGTCAATCTTTGGGGCGTGATCAACGGCGTCCAGGTGTTCGGCGAGCACATGGCCGCCTCGGGCCAGCCGGGCCTGATCATCAACACCGGCTCCAAGCAGGGCATCACCCAGCCGCCGGGCGACACGGCCTACAACGTCTCCAAGTCGGCGGTGAAGTCGCTGACCGAAGGCTTGGCCCACACCCTGCGGGAGACGGAAGACTGCCAGGTCAGCGCCCACCTGCTGATCCCCGGCTACACTTTTACCGGCATGACCAAGCGCGGTCCGGGCGAGAAGCCCGCCGCCGCCTGGACCGCCGAGCAGGTGGTCGAGTTCATGCTGGAGAGCATCGCTCGCGGCGACTTCTACATCCTGTGCCCGGACAACGACGTGCCGCGCGCGACCGACGAGAAGCGCATGGCCTGGGCCATCGGCGACATCATCGAGAACCGCCCGGCCCTGTCGCGCTGGCACAAGGACTGGAAGGACGCCTTCGCGGCGTTCATGGCGAAGTGAGCACCTACACCGTCATCAAGGCGACGCCGAAGCCCAAGCCCGAAGTGGGCGAAGAGGGCGGTCCGGCCACGACCATGTCGGGCCCGGACGGCGTTGATGTCGTCACCTTCGGCTGCCGCCTGAACGCCTATGAGAGCGAGGCCATGCGGGCCCGCGCCGCCGCTGATGGTCTCTCCGACGCGGTGGTGTTCAACACCTGCGCCGTGACCAACGAGGCCGTGCGCCAGGCTCGCCAGGCGATCCGCAAGGCCCGCCGCGAGCGACCGGGCGCGCGGATCATCGTCACCGGCTGCGCCGCCCAGGTCGATCCGGCCGCCTTCGCCGCCATGCCCGAGGTCGACCTCGTGCTGGGCAACGCCGAAAAGGCCGCGCCGGGCGCGCTGACCGACACCTCGACCCGCGTGCGGGTCAACGACATCATGTCGATCAAGGAGACCGCCGGTCACCTGATCGATGGCCTGAAGGACCGCGCCCGGGCCTATGTCGAGGTCCAGAACGGCTGCGACCACCGCTGCACCTTCTGCATCATCCCCTATGGCCGGGGGAACTCGCGCTCGGCCCCGGCCGGCGAGGTCGTCGAGCAGGTCCGCAAGCTGGCCGCCGAAGGCTATCGCGAGGTCGTGCTGACCGGCGTCGACGTCACCTCGTGGGGGACCGACCTGCCGGGCACGCCGACCCTGGGTCAGCTGGTCGGTCGAATCCTTCGTATGGTTCCAGACCTGCCCCGCCTGCGGCTATCGTCGATCGACGCGGCAGAGATCGATCCCGATCTCTTCAAGCTGCTGGAGACCGAAACCCGCCTGATGCCCTACCTGCATCTATCGCTCCAGGCCGGCGACAACATGATCCTCAAGCGCATGAAGCGCCGCCACAGCCGCGAGGACGCGCTGAAGCTGGTCGCCGAGGTGCGCCGCGTGCGTCCCGACACCGCCTTCGGCGCCGACCTGATCGCCGGTTTCCCGACCGAGACCGAAGAAGCGTTCCAGAACACGCTGGACCTGGTCGAGGAGGCGCAGCTAGCCTTCCTGCACGTCTTCCCCTACAGCGCCCGCCCCGGCACGCCCGCCGCGCGGATGCCGCCGGTGAAGGGGCCGCTGATCAAGGAGCGCGCCAAGCGCCTGCGCGAGGCCGGCCAACGCGGCCTGGAACGTCACCTGCAGCGACAGGTCGGCCGCACCCTGCCGGGCCTGGTCGAACGTGACGGCGTCGCCCGCGCAGACGACTTCACCGAGATCCGCTTCACGGGCGAGGCGCCGCTGGGCGAGATCGTAGCCTTCACAATCACCGGCCATGATGGCTCCCGCGTCATAGCGGAGCGTGCAAACTGATCCGGTCAGCCTGGGCTCTCGCGGCTCTAGCCTTGCTCACGGCCGCGCCGGCGCGCGCCGATGAGACCCAATCCGTCGTGGGCAAACCCGTCAGCCTCAGCGTCATGACCTACAATGTCGAGGGGCTGCCCTCGCTGGTCCGCAAGGGGCGAGGCAAGGCGCTGAAGCAGATCGGCGCCGAGCTGGCCGACATGCGGGCCAAGGACAAGGAGCCGGACGTCGTCCTGATCCAGGAAGGCTTCCGCGACGAGATCTGGGACCTGATCGACCAGGCCGGCTATCCGTACGTCGCCCGGGGCCCGCGCAAGGGCCAGCGCGACGAGAACTATCTGAAGGACGAGAAGACCGACTACCGGCGCGTGAAGTATCGCCGCCAGGGCGAGGGCTGGGGCAAGTGGGGCTCCAGCGGTCTGTGGGTGCTGTCCAACCATCCGATCGACTGGGTCAAGTCGCACGCCTATCGCTACTGCGCGGGCCTGGACTGCCTGGCCAACAAGGGCGTGATGCTGGTCTCGATCCAGGTTCAGGGCCTGCCGACCTCGGTCGAGATCGCCGACACCCATATGAATTCGCACGGCGCCTCGAAGGTGCCGCGCAAGCGCTACAACGAGGCGCACTTCCTGCAGACCCAGGAGCTGGGGCGGTTCCTGCAAGCCAGCCGCACGCCCGGCGCGCCGCTGATCGTCGGCGGTGACTTCAATGTCCGCCGCTCGCCCGACCGCTTCGACAAGATGATGAGCGACTATCCGTTCATGGTCGTCAGCCGCTGGTGCCACGAGAACCCGGGCAAGTGCGACACCCAGATCTCGTACACGGGCGAGGCTCCGTGGCTGAACACCCAGGACCTGATCGGCTTCCTCAACGGCGACGCGGTCGAGGTCCTGCCCAAGGCCGTCGAGGCCACCTTCGACGGCGCCGAGGAGCCCCGGCTTTCGGACCACGATGGCTACAAGGTGACCTTCAAGCTGAATCCGAAGGCGCCATGAGCCTGAGCGGCGGCTGCCAGTGCGGCGCGGTGCGGTTCAGGATGGATGGCCAGCCCGGCCGCGCGTCGATCTGCTGGTGCCGCATGTGCCAGAAGGCCTTCGCGGGTCCGTTTGGGGCGCTGGTGACGGTGGCCTTCGCCGACCTGACCTGGACGCGCGGCGAGCGCTCGATCTTCCAGAGCTCGGACAGCATCAAGCGCGGCTTCTGCGCGGCGTGTGGAACGCCGCTGACGTTCGAATACAGCGCCGAGAAGATCGACCTGGCGGTGTTCGCCTTCGACGACCCGTCGGCGGTGGAGCCGGTGGTTCAGCTGGCGACGGAGAGTCGGCCGGTGTGGACGGAGCACCTCGCCGACATGCCGGTTCGACCGCCGATGGGGCCGACCGGAGCGGTGGTCAGCCGGCAGCATCCGGATCGGGATACCTGAAACTCAGCACAGGCCCCCACCTGACCTGCTGCCGCAGGTCTGTCCGCCCCCAAGCGGGGCGGAGAGGGACGCATGCACTGCCCCGCAGGGGGAGTCTCTCCTCCCCTTTTAGGGGAGGGGGACCGCCGAACGGCGGTGGAGGGGCCTACTCCGTCTCGTCCCCGGCAAACCCCGGCAAACTCCACCCGAACTTGATCGCGCACGCCCGCAGCCCGAACGCCGCGCTAAACCCCGCGATGCCCGCCGGCCAGAACGGCGCGCCCAGAAGCTGCAGCACCGCGAACACCCCCGCGCCCAGCAACGCCGCGGTGATGTAGATCTCCCGCCGCAGCAGCAGGTTCGGCTCCTCGGCCAGCACGTCGCGGATCACGCCGCCGAAGGCGGTGGTCAGCACGCCCATGACCACGGCGCTGAACGGGTGGACGCCCAGGCTGAGCGCCTTGGCGGTGCCGACGACGGCGTAGGCGGCCATGCCCAGGGCGTCGAGCCACAGCAGCGCCCGGAACCGCCAGCCGCGCTCGCCCAGCAGCCAGACCACCGTGGCCGCCGCCAGGCAGGCGATGATGTAGCCCGGCCGCTGCACCCAGAAGACCGGCGCTCCGATCAGCAGGTCGCGCAGGGTGCCGCCGCCCACGCCGGTGATGGCGGCGAAGAATCCGAAGGTGATGATGTCATGCTTGCGGCGAGCGGCCGCGAGGGCGCCCGTTGCCCCGAAAACGGCGACGGCGGCATAGTCGAGCCAGAAAAGGGCCGTCCCCAGCGGGTCAAGCTGCAAGTCCATGCCCCTTCTAAGCATGCGTCGCGGGCCCGCGCTAACCTTGCGCCGTTAAATCCCGATTTACACTTTCGCCCGTTCCACTAAAGGGGCGCGGATGAGCGATAAGCCCGAGCAGAAAAAAGGCTGGTTCCAGCGCCTGACGTCCGGCCTGACCCGGTCCTCCCAGGCGATGACCGAGCAGGTCACCGGGGTCTTCACCAAGAAGCCCCTGGACCAGGAACAGCTGGACGCGCTGGAGGAGATGCTGATCGAGGCCGACCTCGGTCCGCAGATCGCCGCCCGCATCACCGAAGCGTTCGGCAAGGCGCGCTTCGGCAAGTCGTCGACCGACGACGAGGTCAAGGAAGCCCTGGCCGACCTGATCGCCGCCGAGCTGGGCGACCGCCAGGGCAGCTTCGATCCGTTGGCCGGACCGCGCCCCTATGTGGTGCTGTTCATCGGCGTCAACGGCTCGGGCAAGACCACGACCCTGGGCAAGATCGCCGCCGACCTGACCGAGAAGGGCGCCCGCGTCCTGATCGCCGCCGGCGACACCTTCCGCGCCGCCGCCGTCGAGCAGCTGAAGGTCTGGGCCGACCGGGCCGGGGCCGACTTCATGTCCAAGCCCACCGGCTCCGACGCCGCCGCCCTGGCCTACGAGGCCGTCGAGCGCGCCAAGGCCGAGCATTATGACGTGGTGCTGATCGACACCGCCGGCCGCCTGCAGAACAAGCAGGGCCTGATGGACGAGCTGCTCAAGGTCATCCGTGTGGTGAAGAAGGTCGATCCCGACTACCCGCACGAGACCCTGCTGGTGCTGGACGCCACGGTTGGCCGCAACGCCCTGGCCCAGGAGAAGATCTTCGGCAACCAGGTCGGCGTATCCGGGATTGTCATGACCAAGCTGGACGGCACCGCGCGCGGCGGGGTGCTGGTGCCGGTGGCGCGCGCTTCGGACAGCCCGATCAAGCTGATCGGCGTCGGCGAGGGCGTGGAAGACCTGCAACCGTTCGACGCCCGCGCCTTCTCGCGCTCCCTCGTCGGCCTGAAGGACTGATCCGTGAGCGAAGCGCCGGCTGAGGCCAAGAAGAAGAACAACGGCTGGGTCCGGACGGTCGTCGACTACGGCGCGGCCATCGCCTTCGGCGTCGCCTATTTCGCCACCAAGGACTTCCAGAAGGCCACCTGGGTTCTGGTCGCCGCCTCGGCCCTGGCCCTGGTCATCGGCTACGCCGTCGAGCGCCGCGTGGCCCTGTTGCCGCTGTTTTTCGGCGGCATGGCGCTGATCTTCGGCACGCTGGGCCTGATCTTCCACTCCGACGTCTTCGTGAAGATCAAGGTCACGGTGATCAACCTGGCCCTGGCCGCCTTCCTGTTCGGCGGCGTCTTCACCGGCCGTCAGCCGCTGAAGCTGCTGATGGGCGAGGCCCTGCACCTGTCGGACGCTGCCTGGCGCACCCTGACCCTGCGCTATGGCGGCTATTTCGGCGTGGTGGCGCTGATGAACGAGATCGTCCGCAACACCCAGGACACCGACACCTGGGTGAAGTTCCGTCTCGGTCTGCTGCCGCTGGCTCTGGTGTTCGTCGCCACCCAGGTGCCCTTCATGATGAAGCACATGGCCAAGGACGACGAGCCGTCGGCCGTCGAACCCCCGGACGCCGGCTTCTAAGGACAGGTATCCACCGTCCACGGACCGTTGTCGTCAAATCGACGTGTATTGATGCTACCGTTCATCCGTCGGCCGAGCGACGGCCGTGCGAAACGGGGGCGCGAGCATGGCCAAGAGCAAGGGTGAGAAGACGGTCGGGGGCCTCCTGGAGCGCTCGCCCAGCCACCTGCTTCACCGGGTCCTGCAACTGGCGCTCGACATCTATGCCGAAGAGTGCGGCGAGGCGGGGGTGACCCAGCGTCAGTTCGCCGTGCTGGCCGCCGTGGCCGAGAACGAGGGCGTCACCCAGACGGCCCTGGTCCGCGCCACCGGCATCGACCGCTCGACCCTGGCCGACATGGTCGCCCGCATGATCACCAAGGGCCACCTGGAGCGCCAGCGCTCCAGCGAGGACGCCCGCGCCAACAGCGTCCGCCTGACCGACGCCGGCCGCGAGGCGCTGGAAACCATCCGCCCGATGGTCGGCATGGCCGACGCCCGCATCCTGGCCCTGCTGAAGCCGGGCAAGCGCGAGGGCTTCCTCGACCTGCTGTCCGACATGGCCGGCGCCGAGCTGCACCCGGCCGAGCCGGAAGCCAAGGCCAAGAAGCCCAAGGCTCCGAAGGCTGAAAAGCCGAAGAAGGACAAGAAGCCCAAGAAGGACAAGGCCGCGAAGAAGGCGGCCTAGGCTCCTTCTCCGCTTTCCCACCATTGCCTTCCTCGCCCTTGTGGCGAGGATCCATGGGTGGGCTAGGTCCAGGGTTTCAGAAGGGGCGCCGCCAAGGTTGGCGCGCTCCTGGCGTATCAGCATGCAGCGGAACGCTGGGTCCTGGGCACAAGGCCTAGCAAGGCGGGATGTGCGGGGTTGAACCCGAACTTCAGACGATAATATTCAGCAGCGAGCCCGGGCGCAGGATTTTCTGCGGCTGGGCGTCCGGCTGCACGAACGGCTTCTGCGGGGCCTGGCGCTGCTGGGGCTGAGCCATGGTCTGCATCTGCACCGTCGACGGCGCGACGGCCGGACGGGTCGGGGCCGCGTCGCCCAGAGCTGACTGGAAGAACGCCGCGCGCGTCGAAGCGGCCTGACCCGTGGCGGGGGTCTGGGCGGGCTGCGACGGGACGGACGGCCAACCGGCGGGACGAACGTTGCTCATGACGCGGACTGTAACATGGTTAACGGAAGTTCGGCGAGTATGGTCAACGCGGAGTTAACAGGATAGGTCCGCGACCAGTGAGCGCACCCTTTCGCGCGACTTGGCCGCTGGAGGCCCCGTGAGCCGCTACAAGATCGTCTTCCTGATCGTGCTGATCGCGGTCGGCCTGTTCATCGCCTCGGTCGTGGGCTCGATGTTCGCGACCAAGCAGAAGCTGGCCAATGGCTACGAACTGTCGGTGGGCGGCAAGGGCGAGGTCTGGATCCGCTCGCCGGATCGCCGGACCCAGGTGACGGACGTGACGGCGGTGTGGATGTCGCCCGAGCGCATGCTGGTCGAGCGCCGCGTCACCGACGAAAAGCCGCCGTCCAAGGATCGTGACTGCGACTACCTGGTCGCCGAGGGGCGCGGGGCGCTGCATCCGATCTCGACGGTGGACGCTCAGGCGCTGGCCAAGACCCTGGAGCCGCGGACGGGCTCGGCCCGCGCCTGCATCCGCTAGTTAGCGGGCCTTTTTCAACAGGTCTTCGGCCGCGTCCGGGGTCAGCGGGCCGGTGTGCTTGGCGATGATCATGCCGTCCGAGCCGACCAGATAGGTCTCCGGCACGCCGGTGACGCCGAACTCCAGCCCCGCGCGGCCGTCGCGATCGACCAGGCGCGCGGCGAACGGGTCGCCCAGGCGGGTCAGGAAGGCCTGGGTGTTGGCCGGGGCGTCCTTGTAGGCGACGCCGACCACCTTCACGCCCTGGGCCTTCAGCGCCATCAGCTGCGGGTGTTCGACCTCGCAGGGGGCGCACCACGAGGCGAAGAAGTTGACCAGGATCGGACCTTCGGCGCTGCCCCTGATCGGAACCGGGCGACCGCTGTCCAGCGCGGGCAGGGCCAGGGCCGGCATCGGCTTGCCGACCATGGCGTGCGGCTGGACGTGCGGGTCGCGCTTGAGGGCGTAGCCGGCGAACAGCGCCGCCAGGGCGATCAGGACGACCAGCGGGGTGAAGGCCAGCCAGCGCTTCACGTGTTCTCGTCCAGCTCGGCCTGCAGGCGCTGCGTCTCGCGCTTCCAGCGGCGGGCGGTCAGCAGGCTGTCGCCGATCATCCAGGCGAAGGCCAGGGCGGAGATGGCGAAGGCGGGCCACAGATAGATGGCGTACTTGCCGGCGTCGAAGTCGAAGCTCATCGCGCGCCCTCCGCCAGTTTCATGGCCAGGCTGCGGGCCTTGCGCCGCCAGACCAGGGCGCGGATGCGGACCAGCCACAGGGCGCCGAAACCGCCCAGATAGGCCAGGCCCATCAGCACGGCCGGCCAGGCATAGATGGCTGGCAGGCCATCGCCGTTCTTGGCCATGAAGGTCGAGGAGCCCTGGTGCAGGGTGTTCCACCATTCGACCGAGAACTTGACGATCGGCAGGTTGATCAGGCCGACCAGGGCCAGGATCGCGGCGGCGCGGGCGGCCTTCTGTTCGTCTTCCAGCGCGCCGCGCAGCGCGATGTAGCCGAGATAGAACAGCAGCAGCACCAGCACCGAGGTCAGGCGGGCGTCCCACACCCACCAGGTGCCCCAGGCGGGCTTGCCCCACAGCGAGCCGGTGATCAGGGCCAGGGCCGTATAGGCCGCGCCGATCGGGGCGCAGGCCTGGGCGGCCAGGTCGGCCAGAGCCTGGCGGAAGACCAGCGACAAGAAGCTGGCGACCCCCAGGCAGACATAGATGAAGATGGAGAGGGACGCTGCCGGGATGTGGATGAACATCATCCGCACGCCGTCGCCGTGCAGCGCGTCCTCGGGGACCAGGAAGGTCATGACCAGGCCAGCGATGGCGGCGATCGCTGACAGCGCGCCGAGCCACGGCGCGGCCCACCGCGAGAAGGCCATGAACCGCTCGGGATTGGTCAGGAAGTCGAACGTGTGGCGCGCGTCCATGTTCGCTGCTTAGAGGCGCGAGCCCGTACGGGCAATGGTCGTATGTCTACTGAAGCGGAGAAGACGCGGCGGTTGCAGGCCCGCCGCGCCTTCGTGCTCGGTCGGGGTCAGCCGACCTTGCGCTCGATGACCACCTTGCGCTGGCCGTCCTTGAAGACCGCCGGAGCGCCGCCGGTCTCGAAGCGGCGGACGAAGACGTGCTGGTCGCCCTCGCCTTCGCCCATGCCCAGGATGTCGAAGGTCTTCTGCTGGGCCGGGGTCAGGGCGGTGTAGAAGGCGCGGGTGGCCTCGGCGCGCTTCTTCATGGCGTCGGCCATCTTGGTCATGCGGTCCAGGCGCTCCAGCGTGGTCGGCGGGTCGCGCTCGACACGCTCCATCCTGTCGCCGTCCTTCTTGTCGCTCTTCACGACTTCGCGCTTCTCGATGACGACCTTCGGCGTGGTGGCCTCGACATAGGCCTTCAGGGCGCCGTCCTGGTCGCCGCGCAGCTGCAGGATGTCATGCAGGCGCTGGGCGCGCTTTTCCGGATCAGCGTGACGGCCGCCGTGCATGACCATCATGTCGGGGCCCATCGCCATCATCATGTCCATCGGGGGCAGCGGCGGGAGCGGGGCTTCCG
>NZ_JBWKZF010000043.1:0-25682 GCF_059424195.1 Caulobacter sp. GW456-12-1-14-TSB4 | reverse complement strand
GCCCCACCGTTTAGCGCCCGGTGTCGGCGGAGGCGGCTATCTAGCGAACCTCGAATTCCGTGTCAAATCGTTTTTTTTCAAAACTTTCTGACCTCACCACCAACCAACCCGGAGGTCTTCGGCAGAGCCGGCAGCTTCTAAAGAAACCACCAGAACCAGTCAAGCGATCTTTTCAAAGAAAAGAAGAACCAGACTAGAGAGAAACACTTGAAGGCCCCGAAGGAACTTTTCGGTATTTCTCGGAGGGCGCTTCTTAGAGAAGCTTCCCAAGTCAGTCAAGTGATTATTTCGAAGAAACTTCGAAGCGATTACTTGTCTAACCTTGCATCGCGCCGCTGATTTCTTGCGAAGTCTTGGCGGCGATGCATCGGAGCGGCGCTTCTAAAGAGGAGCCACTCCGAAGTCAACCAACTCTTTTCGGCTTTTTCGAACTCCGGAAAACCGGGGAGCGAAGAGACAAAAGAAGGATCCCAGGGCCGCCGTGGCCGCCCTTTGCGGATCCGTCATCGAGTCGATTGGAGCGCGGTTTCTAGCGAAGCGTCTGGACCGATGCAACTCCCTTTCGGGGGCCGCGTCGTCCGGTCGCGATGCCGTTCCGAGCGAGGCGTTGATCTAGTCCCCGTCCCGGCGACTGGCAAGCCCCTCGCGACAATATAACGACGCTCTTTTGACGCCGTGATTAATGCCGCGCTTCGGAGCCCGTCCCCTTGCGGGCGTGGGCGGGCTCCGGCCCTCTATACTAGTGCTGGCTTTCCGGCAGGCGGACGACCAGGCCATCCAGCGCGTCGCTCACCTTGATCTGGCAGGACAGGCGGCTGTTGGGCTCGACGTTCTCGGCGAAGTCCAGCATCGACTCCTCCATGGCCGACTTGTCGCCGGTCTTGGAGAGCCAGGCATCGTCGACATAGACGTGGCAGGTCGCGCAGGCGCACGCGCCGCCGCAGTCGGCGTCGATGCCCGGCACGTTGTTCTTCACGGCGCCTTCCATGACGGTCAGGCCTGGCTTCACGTCGAGAGCGTGTTCCGTGCCGTCGTGTTCGATGTAGGTGATCTTGGCCATCTGTTTCCCGTTACCCCTGGAGGCTTCTCTCTATAGGGCGACCTAAGCCGCCACCTCTTTCATGGACACCGACGGATCGGCGAGCTTGTCGACATTGATCGGCGTGCGCTTGGCGATCAGCTGCTTGCCGGCCATGAACTCGGGCGGCGCATTGACCGCCTCGACGGCCTGCAGCAGGTCGCCCTTCAGATGGAAGACCGCGAACCTGGCGGCGGCGACGTCGCCGCGCACGATCTGGCGATCGGCTTCGAACGGCAGGCCGGCGATCTGCAGCTTCAGATCATACTGGTCGGACCAGAACCACGGCACTTCCGGCGTCGGACCCGCACGGCCGAGAATCGCCGAGGCGGCCTGCTTGGCCTGCTCCAGGGCGTTGGGCACGGATTCGAGACGGAACTGACGCTCATATAAAGGGAGCGGACGATGGGTGACGTCGCCGATCGCGAAGATCGACGGATCGGCCGTCCGCGCTTCCAAGTCGACCACCACGCCATTGGCGGTGTCGAGACCAGCGTCCTTGGCCAGTTCGTCATTGGGAACCGCCCCAACGCCGACCAGGGCGACATCGCACGGCAGCACCTCGCCATCGGCGAACTTCACACCGGTGACATGGCCGTTCTCGCCCTCGAAGCCCGCGACGCCGGCGTTCAGCGCGAACGCGACGCCGTGCTGGCCGTGATAATCCTGGAAGAAGGTCGACAGGGTCTCGCAGGCGACGCGGGCCAGGACCCGGCTTTCGCGCTCGACGATCGTGGCGTGGCTGCCCAGGGCGCGGGCCGAGGCCGCCGCCTCCAGGCCGACATAACCGCCGCCGATCACGGCCAGGCGCTTGTCCGGACCTAGGGCGTGCTTGAGCAACTCGGCGTCGGCCGCGGTGCGCAGGGCCAGGACGCCGGCCAGGTCCGAGCCCGGAATCGGCAGTTCGCGGGCGCGGGCGCCGGTGGCCAGGATGAGGAAGTCGTAGGAAATGGCCTCGCCCGAAGCGAGGGTCACAGTCTTCTCCGAGCGGTTGATCCGCTCGGCCACGCCTTCGAGGCGCAGGGAGACATTGTTCTCGGCGTACCACTCCGCCGGCTTTAGCGAGAGCGAGTCGGCGTCGGCCTCGCCCTTCAGCCAAGCTTTCGACAGCGGCGGGCGCTGATAGGGCAGCAGCGGCTCGTCGCCAATCAGGACGATACGGCCCTCGTGACCGTACTGACGCAGGAACGCCGCGGCCGAGCCGCCGGCATGACCCGCGCCGACGATGACGACGCACGCGTTCTGATTGGCTTCAGCGCTCAACGACGCCCTCCCTTTCGTCAAAAATGACGCCGGCGTCACCTATTGGCAAGCGCCTTGATACAGGCCGCATATAGAACGGGGCGGCTCGTTTCCGAAGCCGCCCCGCGTTTGTCTCTATGAAGCACCCGTCAGACGACGCGCTCGACCATCATCTTCTTGATCTCGGCGATGGCCTTGGCCGGGTTCAGACCCTTCGGGCAGACCTGGGCGCAGTTCATGATCGTGTGGCAACGATACAGCTTGAAGGGATCCTCAAGCGCATCGAGGCGGTCGCCGGTCGCTTCGTCGCGGCTGTCGATCAGCCAGCGATAGGCGTGCAGCAGGGCCGCCGGGCCCAGATACTTGTCGCCGTTCCACCAGTAGCTGGGGCACGAGGTCGAGCAGCAGGCGCACAGGATGCACTCATAGAGGCCGTCGAGCTTGGCGCGGTCGTCCGGCGACTGCTTCCACTCGGTCTGCGGCTCGGGCGTGTCGGTGTGCAGCCAGGGCTCGACCGAAGCGTACTGTGCGTAGAACAGCGTCAGGTCCGGGATCAGGTCCTTGACCACCGGCAGGTGCGGCAGCGGGCTGATCTGGACGGCCTTGCCCGGCACCTCGGCCCAGCCGTGCGTGCAGGCCAGGGTGTTGCGGCCGCCGATGTTCATCGAGCACGAGCCGCAGACGCCTTCCCGGCACGACCGGCGGAAGGCCAGGGTCGGGTCGATGGTGTTCTTGATATAGAGCAGGGCGTCCAGGACCATAGGACCCACGGCGTCCATATCGACGTCGTAGGTGTCCCAACGCGGATTGCCGCCCGCTTCCGGATCGTAGCGGTAGATCTTGAAGGTCTTGACCTTCTTGGCGCCCGCGGCGGCCGGCCAGTGCTTGCCCGACTTGACCTGCGAGTTCTTGGGGAGTGCGAGTTCGACCATCGTACCCTCAGTAGACCCGTTGCTTCGGCGGGATGTAGGCGATGTCGTCGGACATCGTGTAGCTGTGGACCGGGCGGTAATCGATCTTCACCGCGCCGGACTCCATGTCGAGCCAGGCCAGGGTGTGCTTCATCCACTCGGTGTCGTCGCGGCTGGAGAAGTCCTCGCGGGCGTGGGCGCCGCGGCTCTCGGTGCGGTTGGCCGCGCCGTTCACCGTGACCACCGCCTGGCTGATCAGGTTGTCGAACTCCAGGGTCTCCATCAGGTCGGTGTTCCACACCAGACCGCGATCGCTGACCTTGACGTCGGCCTTCTTCTTCCAGACCTCGGCCAGGCGGGCGACGCCGCTGTCCAGGCTTTCGCCGGTGCGGAACACCGCGGCGTCTTCCTGCATGGCCTTCTGCATCTCGAGACGCAGGTCGGCGGTCGGGGTCGCGCCCGAGGCGTTGCGGAACTTGTCGAAGCGGGCGACGTGGGCGTCGGTCCAGGCGTCCTTCAGTTCCGGCTGCTTGGCGCCCGGGGTCAGGACCTCGGCGCAGCGCAGGGCCGCGGCGCGGCCGAAGACCACGAGGTCGATCAGCGAGTTCGAACCCAGGCGGTTGGCGCCGTGCACCGACACGCAGGCGGCTTCGCCCACGGCCATCAGGCCCGGGATCACCTTGTCGGGGTTCTCGCCGTCCTTGGTGACGACTTCGCCGTGATAGTTCGTCGGGATGCCGCCCATGTTGTAGTGGACGGTCGGCAGCACCGGGATCGGGGCCTTGGTCACATCGACGCCGGCGAAGACCTTGGCGGTCTCCGAGATGCCCGGCAGGCGCTCGTGCAGGATCTTCGGATCCAGGTGATCCAGGTGCAGGAAGATGTGGTCCTTGTTCGGGCCCACGCCGCGACCTTCGCGGATCTCGATGGTCATCGCGCGGCTGACCATGTCGCGGGGCGCCAGGTCCTTCACCGACGGGGCGTAGCGCTCCATGAAGCGCTCACCTTCCGAATTGGTCAGGTAGCCGCCTTCGCCGCGCGCGCCTTCGGTGATCAGGCAGCCGGCGCCGTAGATGCCGGTGGGGTGGAACTGCACGAATTCCATGTCCTGCAGCGGCAGGCCGGCGCGCAGCGCCATGGCGTTGCCATCGCCCGTGCAGGTGTGGGCCGAGGTGGCCGAGAAGTAGGCGCGGCCGTAACCGCCCGTGGCCAGGATCACCGTCTGGGCCTGGAAGCGGTGCAGGGTGCCGTCGTCCAGCTTCCACGCCGTCACGCCACGGCAGACGCCGTCGTCCATGATCAGGTCGAGGGCGAAGTACTCGATGAAGAACTCGGTGTCGTGGGCCAGCGACTGGCCGTACATCGTGTGCAGCATGGCGTGACCGGTGCGGTCGGCCGCCGCGCAGGTGCGCTGGATCGGGCCTTCGCCGTAGTTCTTGGTCATGCCGCCGAAGGCGCGCTGATAGATCTTGCCGTCCGAGGTGCGCGAGAAGGGCACGCCCCAGTGCTCGAGCTCATAGACCGCCGCCGGGGCGTTGCGGGTCAGATACTCGATGGCGTCCTGGTCGCCCAGCCAGTCCGAACCCTTGACGGTGTCGAACATATGCCAGCGCCAGTCGTCCTGGCCCATATTGCCCAGCGAGGCCGAGATGCCGCCCTGCGCCGCGACCGTGTGGCTGCGGGTGGGGAACACCTTGGTGATGCACGCGGTCTTGAGGCCGGCCTGCGCCGCGCCCAGGGCGGCGCGGAGACCCGAGCCGCCGGCGCCGACGACGACGACGTCGAACTTGTGGTCGATGAACTTGTAGGCCGACATCAATGGGCTCCGGTCACGGTCAGGGCCACCTTCAGGATCGAGAAGATCCCGACGGCGCCGGCCAGCACGCAGACGAACAGGTTGCCGATCACCAGCGCCGACTTGCTGGTGAAACCATAGATGTAGTCCTCGATCACCACCTGCATGGCGTTCGACAGGTGGACCAGGGCCGAGAACAACAGCAGGCCCAGCAGCACTGCGTTCAGCGGCTGGCTGAGCCAGGCGGCGACCGTATGCTGGTCGGCGCCGATCATCTTCAGGGCGGCGAACACGCCCCAGACGCTCAGCGGCGCCAGGGCCAGACCCGAGACGCGCTCGGTGATGAAGTGCGACACGCCATGGCGCGAGGCGCCCAGGCCACGCGCCCGCGACAGCGGGGTGCGGAACTGGATGGGCTGGAACAGGTCCTTGTTGCTGCTCATCAGAACGCTCCGTTCGCGCCGGCGATGACCCAGGTGACGATCGTCGCCACGACCGCGAAGGCGATCGCCATGGCGCCGGTCATGTCGGCGATGCGCGGGGCGAAGCCCTTGCCAGTGTCCCAGAAGGTCTGGCGGATCGTGTAGGCGATGTTGAAGAACACGGCGAAGGTCTCGCCCAGCAGCACCAGCTTGCCGATCGGCGAGCCCAGGATGCTCAGGAAGCCGGCATAAACGTCCGGACCCGCGGCGACCGCCGCGGCCCAGGCGGCCAGGATCACCGCGCCGACCCACAGACCGACGATGCAGCCGCGGTGGAGGATCGAGCAGGCCATGGTGATATGCCAACGCCACACTTGAAGGTGCGGCGACATCGGGCGCTCGGGCAGCCCCCGGCTCGTGTCGGTCATGGGAGGTCCAACCTCAGTAGCCTTTGTGCGTTGCGGGATGCTTTTAAGCGCGAGGGCGGGGGTGTCAATTAAACGGGGCCGTGTTGAGAAACGTTCTCAGTCCCGCTCCGGGTAGGTTAAGGAACCCCTAAGGCGAAGGTTGCGTTACGATCGGTCGTTTCAGGGGGAAATGCGTCCGGGGCCATGAAGAGTCCGATCGATTTCAGAGCGGTGTTCGATCGGATATCGACCCCGTACATGATGATGGACCACGACCTGGTCATCGTCGAAATGAACCAGGCCTATCTCGACGCGACGGGTCGCCCTCGCGAGGAGATGCTGGGCCGCTACGTGTTCGACGCCTTCCCCTCGGAGGGCCAGAGCCGCCGGCTGCTGGAAGAGTCGCTGGAGCGCACGCGCGACACCGGCGAGACCGACGTCATCGCCGTGCTGCACTACGCCATCCCCCGCTCCGAGAGTGTCGGCGGCGGCTTCGAGGATCGCTACTGGAGCTGCACCCACACCTGGATTCCCGGCGCGGACGGCGGCGGCTTCATCCTGCAGAACACCCAGGACATCACCGACCTACGCCGACTGAAGGACGAGGCTTTCCGCCCCGAGGCCCCGCCGACCACCGCCATGTTGGGCGATTCCGTCCTGCGCCGGGTCGAGACCCTGCAGTCGCAGAGCGTGCAGATCCGCCGCCTGTTCATGCGCGCGCCCAGCTTCGTGGCGATCCTCAAGGGCCCCGACTACGTCTTCGACTTCGCCAACGAGAGCTATCTGCGCCTGATCGGCCGCCGGGACATTGTCGGCAAGCCGCTGGAGGCGGCGCTGCCGGAGATCCGCGAGCAAGGCTTCATCCAGCTACTGGACGACGTGCGCCGCACCGGCGAGCCGTTCATCGGCCGCGATGTGCCGGTCATGCTGGCCCGCAAGCCGGGCGAGGCGCTGGAGGAGCGCTTCCTCGACTTCCTCTATCAGCCGATCATCGAGGAGGACGGCTCGGTCTCCGGCGTCTTCGTCGAGGGCGCGGACATGACCGACCGGGTCCTGGCCAACCAGCGTCAGCGGCTGCTGCTGGACGAGCTGAACCACCGCGTGAAGAACACCCTGGCCACCGTCCAGGCCATCGCCCAGCAGACCCTGCGCGGCTCGACCACGCCGGAAATGTTCGCCGCCGCCTTCGAGTCGCGACTGCTGGCGCTGTCCCACACCCACAACGCCCTGACCGACAGCCAATGGGCTGGCGCGGGCCTGCGCCAGATCCTCACCCAGGAACTGGGCCCCTACGGCCCCGAGCGCATCCGCCTGGACGGGCCGGACGTCCACCTGCCCGCCCGCGTGGCCCTGTCGCTGGGCATGGTGTTCCATGAACTGGCCACCAACGCCGCCAAGTACGGGGCGCTGTCGACCGGCGCCGGCCGACTGCTGCTCGACTGGACCCTGCCCGGCGGCGGCGATCTGCTGCGGTTCGAATGGCGCGAGACCGACGGCCCGCCGGCGCGGCGGCCAGAGCGGCGGGGCTTCGGCTCTCGCCTGATCGAGCGCAGCATCACCGGCGAACTGCGCGGGACGATCACGGCCGACTATGGCGAGGCAGGCTTGGTCGTGCGGTTCGACGTGCCGCTGGCGCGGGATTTCGACTAGCGGAACACCGTCAAAGCCAGGTGCTGCAGCAGCATGATGGTCTTGGCGTCGCGGATGCGCCCATCCGCCACCATGGCCAGGGCTTCGTCGATCGAGGCCTCCAGCACCTCGATGTCCTCGCCCTCGTCGGGATGGCCGCCGCCCTCGCCGATCCGCATGGCCGCGTCGTACTCGGCGACGAAGAAGTGCAGGATCTCGGTCACCGAGCCGGGACTCATGAAGGCCTCGAACACCTTGCGGACCTCGCCCAGGCGATAGCCCAGCTCTTCCTCGACCTCGGCGCGAATACGCACCTCCGGCTCGGCGTCGTCCAGCAGGCCGGCGGCCGCCTCGATCAGCAGGTCGTCATAACCGTTGACGAAGGCCGGATAGCGGAACTGCTTGACCAGCAGCACCGTGCGGTTCTCGAGATTGTAAGGCAACAGCGCCGCCCCGTTGCCCCGGTCGTAGTGCTCGCGCGATTGCGTCTGCCAGGTCCCGTCCCGGCGCTTCCAGTCGAAGCGCGTCGTCTTCAGGACGTACCAGTTGTCGGAGAGCAGCTTGGTCTCCTGGACGCGGACCCGATCCTTCACCGACATCTTGCTCTCCTCTAGTCCCGGACCCGCGCCACATAGTCGGCCGAGCGCATCTCCTGCAGACGCGAGACCGTGCGCTCGAACTCGAAGGCGCCGTCGCCCTCGGGATACAGCGCCTCCGGCTCGGCGTCGGCCAGGGCCACCAGCTTGGCGTCGGCCTCGTACAGCGCATCGATCAGGGTGTTGAACCGCTTGGCGGCGTCGCGCCGCTCGGGCGTCAGGCGCGGAATGTCTTCCAGGAAGATGGTGTGGAAGCGCTCGGCGATGGCCAGGTAGTCCTGCGGGCCCAGGGCCTGCTGGCACAGGCTGGCGAACGACGAGCGCAACATCCCGCCGGCGGCGCGCGGCAGGCGCATCTTGCGGCCCAGCACCTCCAGCGTGGCGCCGGTCTCGGACGTCCCATCCAGCATGTCGCCCCACAGCCGCTCGAACTCGGCCTGATTGGCCTTGTCGTTCGGGGCCAGCCAGGTGCGGGCCGCCCGCAGGCGATCCAGGCGGAAATCGACCGGACCCCGGATGGCGACCACGTCCATCGCCTCTTTCAGCATGGCGATGAATGGCGTGAAGAGCTGGCGGTTGAGACCGTCCTTGTAGAGGTCATCCGGCGGCCGGTTCGAGGTCGCCACCAGGGTGACGCCCCGCGCGAACAGCGCCTCGAACAGCCGCCCCAGGATCATGGCGTCGGCGATGTCGGTGACCTGCAGCTCGTCGAAGCACAGCAGGCGGGCGCTCGTGGCGATCAGCTCGGCGGTCGGGACGATCGGGTCGTCCCCCTTGTGCTGGCCGAAACGCGCCTTGCGCGCCGCCGCGTCGCCCTTTCGCCAGGCGTCGATGTCGGCGTGGACCTCGGCCATGAAGGCGTGGAAGTGGATGCGGCGCTTCTTGCTGATCGGCGCGCTGTCGAAGAACAGGTCCATCAGCATGGACTTGCCCCGCCCGACCGGTCCCCAGAGGTACACCCCGCGCTGGCTCTTGGGCTTGCGGCCGAACAGCGAGAAGCCGGGCTCGCCGGCGTTGTCGAGATCGGCCTCCAGCCGCGACAGCGCCTCGACGGCGGCGGCCTGGGCCACGTCGGGCCGGATCTCGCCCTGGGCCAGGCGCTCGCGATAGGCGGTGCGAAGAGAAGTCGGCATCGAGGAGTGCGGTTAGCGCGTGGAGGCCCTGAAGGAAAGTCAGACTTCGCCGATCATCCAGACCTGGCCGGTCTGGACCCAGGTCGGACCCATGTCCGGATCGCGCCGGACATAGTCGAAGCCGATCTCGCCAAAGCCCTTGCCGAGCTTCAGATCCCACCGCGTCGCCAGGCTGTCGGACGCGGGCGTCCAGATATCCGCGTCGCTGCGCCGATCAACGAATTGCGCGCGATAGGCCTCGTCGAAGAAGATGCAGATCTCGCTGCCGAACATGTCCGGCAGGCTAAAGATCGCGACCACCTTGGCGTGGCCCAGTCCAGCCGGCCGGCGCAGGGCCAGGCGATGGGCGGTGTCGACCAGCACCTGCGCGACGATCCTCTGCACCGCCTCGCGCGCGCCGTCGCCCTCGATGGGATGGCGTAGTAGCGCGAGCTTCCAGTTCCAGTAGCCGCGTCCCTCGTAGGGTCGCCAGTCGTAGTCGGCGACCAGCCGATCGGCGCGACGACGCAAGGCGCGCATCCGACGCACGATGTCGTAGCGCGGCCGGGCGACCATCCCCTCGAAAGTCCTCAAGCCGTTCTCCTTCTCGAGCCAAGACCATAGGACCCGAGCCCGGGGATTCGAAACCACCGCTGACAGGTTCGCCGACGCGGCCTAAGCTCCCGTCATGGTTCATGTTCCGGCCATCGGGGCGGTCGGCGCGCGCAAGACGCCAGAGCCCCACATCATCGACACCCTGATCGCCGAGCGCGCGCCGCGCCTGACGGGGTCGCCGATCTGGCCGCTGGTGCGGCTGGTCGTCTATCGGATGCTGGACTACCGCAAGGCGCGGCGGATGGCGGAGACCATCTGCCAGCTGGGCGGCCGCGTGGCGTTGGACCACGTCGCGGGCCTTCTGGCCCTGAAGGTCGAGGTGGCGGGGCTGGAGAACCTGCCCGCCACGGGCCGCTGCATCCTCGTTTCCAACCATCCGACCGGCATCGGCGACGGCGTCGCCGTGTACGACGCCATCAAGGCCCGTCGGCCGGACGTCGTTTTCTACGCCAACGCCGACGCCCACCGGGTGTGCCGCCGCTTCGACGAAGTACTGATCCCGGTGGAATGGGTCGAGGAGAAGCGCAGTCGCGAGCGGATGCGGGTGACCCTGTCGATGACCCGCGACGCGATGGAGGCCGAGCGCGCCCTGATGATCTTCCCGGCCGGGCGCCTCGCCATGGAAGACAAGACCGGCGTTCTGACCGACCCGCCCTGGATGGCCTCGGCCGTCTCGATCGCCCGCAAGTACGGCGCGTCGATCGTCCCGATTCACCTGACCGGTCCCCGCTCGAACCTGTTCCACTTCTTCGACAAGCGCTGGAAGGAGATGCGCGACATCACCCTCTTCCACGAGCTCTTGAACAAGAAGGGCCGGCGCTTCTCGCTGATCATCGGGGCGCCGATCGATCCCGAAGCCTTGCCCGGCGACGCGACAGAAGCCACGGAGACGCTGAAGCGCTATGTGGAGCGCGTTCTGCCGATCGATCCGACGAGCCGCCCGACGTGACCACTGTATTCCTCGCCGACGAGGCCGCGACCCAGGCGCTGGGCCGCAAGCTGGCCGCCTCCCTGCGCCCTGGCGACGCCCTGTGCCTGACCGGTCCGCTGGGGGCCGGCAAGTCGACCCTGGCCCGCGCCCTGATCCGCGCCCTGACGACCCCGGACGAGGAGGTGCCCAGCCCGACCTTCACCCTGGTGCAGTTCTACGAGACGGCGGCCTTCCCCCTCGCCCACTTCGACCTCTACCGGCTGTCGGACCCCGACGAAGCCTATGAGATCGGCCTGGACGAGGCTCTGGACGGCGGCGTCGCCCTGATCGAATGGCCCCAGCGGCTCGAAGGACGTTTGCCGTCGACTCGGCTCGATATAGACATCGCCCTGGATGGCGACGCGCGGCGCGCCGTCATCGTGGCGCATGGCGGTTTCGAAGGACGTGATCTTGAGTTCTGAGCGCGAGACGGCGAAGGCCGCGTTCCTGGAAGCCAACGGCTTCGGCGATGCGCGCCGCGAGAGCCTGGGCGGCGACGCCTCGACGCGGGCCTATGAGCGGCTGCATCGAGACGGCGAGAGCTTCATCTTCATGGACCAGCCGCCGGCGCTGGAGAGCGTCGTCTGCCCGCCGGGCGCGACGGACGCCGAGCGCCTGGCCCTGGGCTACAACGCCGCCGCCCGGTTGGCGGCCGGTTCGGTCGGCGCCTTCGTGGCGACGGCGGACTATCTGCGTCAACGCGGCCTCTCGGCCCCACGCATCTTCGCCTATGACGTGGCCCAAGGCCTGGCGGTGCTGGAAGACCTGGGCGACGGCCTCTACGCCACCCTGATCGCCGAGGGCCAGGACGAGCGCCCGCTGTACGAGGCCGCTGTAGATCTCCAAGTGGCTTTGCACGCCGAGACCCCGCCGGACGTGCTGGCCGTCGACGACGTTCGCTGGCCGCTGCTGACCTACGATACTCTCGCTTTGAAGCACGCCACCGACACCTTCCTGGAATGGTGGCCGCAGTTCGCCGGCATTCCCGCCTTCTCCCCCGAGGCCGTCACCGCGTGGAACGCGCTGTGGGCGCCCGTCTGGGTGCGCGGCGAGGCCGGGGCCAGCGTCTTCACCCATCGCGACTACCACGCCCAGAACCTGCTTTGGCTGCCGGCCCGCGACGGCGTCGCCCGCGTCGGCCTGCTGGACTTCCAGGACGCCCTGCGCGCCCACCCGGCCTGGGACCTGACCCACCTGCTGCAGGACGCCCGCCGCGACGTGTCGCCCGAGCTGGAGGCGGCCATGCTGGACCGCTACCTGGCCGCCCGACCGAGCGTCGAGCGCGAGGCCTTCATCGCCGACTACCGGGCGCTCGCCGCCTCGAACGCGGCCCGCATCCTGGGCCGGGTCTTCGCCCGCCAGGCCCTGCTGGGTCGCCGCCAGTACGAGGCCTTCATGCCGCGCACCTGGCGCTATCTGGAGCGGAACCTCTCCGACCCGGCGATGACCGGCCTCAAGGCCTGGTTCGACCAGTACGTTCCCGCCGAGGCCCGCCGATGAGCGCTCCCAAGATCGCCATGGTGCTGGCCGCGGGTCTCGGCACCCGCATGCGGCCCCTGACCAACGACCGGCCCAAGGCCCTGGTCGAGGTGCACGGCAAGGCGCTGATCGACCACATGCTGGACCGCCTGGCCGCCGCCGGCGTCGAGACCGCCGTGGTCAATGTCCACTATTTCGCCGATCTGGTCGAAGCCCACCTGAAGGCCCGCGAGGCCAAGGGTCTCGGCCCCAAGATCGTCATCTCCGACGAACGCCCCCAGGCCCTGGAAACCGGCGGCGGCGTCAAGCACGCCCTGCCGCTGCTGGGCGAGGGCCCCGTGTTCGTGGCCAATATCGACTCCGTCTGGATCGAGCACGGCGGCGCGGCCATCGACGCCGTGGCCGCCGCCTGGAATCCGGAAGCGATGGACGTCTGCCTGATGCTGGCCTCGACCGCCGGCTCGCTGGGCTTCCACGACACCGGCGACGTGTTCCTCGACGATGGACCCCATGGGGGCGTCGTGCGCTTCAAGGACCCCGGCGAGACCGCGCCGCTGGTCTATGTCGGCGTCCACATCTGCAAGCCGGCGATCACCGCCGACGGACCGGAGGGGCCGTTCTCGCTGCTGCCGCTGTGGAAGCGGCTGGCCGCCGACCACCGCGTCCACGGCGTCGCCCCTGACGGGCTCTGGATGCATGTCGGCGACCCAGACGCCAAGCTGGCCGCCGAAGCGAAACTTTCAGAGGGATGACCGGATCGGCCCCCTTCTTCGAACGCGAGGGGCCGCGCTGGTTTTCGATCCCCGCCCACCGCCCGTTCGTCGACGACCTGGCGCGCGGCCTGCTGAATGCCCTGGAGCCGCTGGGTCCCGAGGCCCTGCCCCACGCCACCGTCCTGACCCCGACCCGCCGCGGCGCGCGCGCTTTGGCCGACGCCTTCCTGGCGGTCGGCGGCGGACGAGCGCTGCTGCTGCCGCAGATCCGGCCGCTGGGCGACCTCGACGAGGGCGAGCCGCCGTTCGAGCCGGGCGACCTGGCGCTGGACTTGCCGCCAGCCATCTCATCGCGTCGTCGTCGATTCGAGCTGGCGCGGCTGGTCGTCGATCACGGCGACAAGCTGTCGTTCAAGCCCGGCCCGGTCCAGGCGCTGGAACTGGCCAAGGCCCTGTCGGACTTCCTCGACAGCTGCCAGATCGAGGAGGTTCCGTTCGCCGATCGGCTGGACGGCCTGGCCGAGGGCGACCTGGCTCAGCATTGGCAGGTCTCGGCCAAATTCCTGAAGGGCGTGCTGACCGCCTGGCCCAAACGACTGGACGCCCTCGGCCTGATCGACGTCTCCGAGCGCCGGGTGAAGCTGCTGCGCGCCCTGGAGACGCAGTGGGCCGAGAACCCGCCGACCGAGGTGCTGGTCGCCGCCGGCTCGACCGGCACCGCGCCCGCCACCGCCGACCTGCTGCGCGTCGTGGCCGCCGCGCCGAAGGGCGCCGTGGTCCTGCCCGGCCTGGACGAAGATTTGGCCGACAGCGCCTGGACCCAGATCGAGGGCTCCCAGGGCGAACAGCATCCGCAAGGCGCGATGAAGCGCCTGCTGGATCGCGCCGGGGTCGCCCGCTCGGACGTCCGCGCCTGGGTCCCCGATGTCGACAGCCGGGGCCGCTGGCGTCGCCGGATCGTCAACGAGGCCCTGCGCCCGGCCGAGGCCACCGCCGACTGGCTCGCCCAGATCGCCGCCCTGCGCGCCGAGGCCCCCGACCTCGACCCTGTCGCCGAGGGCCTGACCGGCTTCTCGGTCATCGCCGCCCGCGCCGAGGAGGAGGCCGCCGGAGCCTGCGCCTTGCTGTTGCGCGAGGCCTTGGAAGACCCGGAGCGCACCGCCGCGCTCGTCACGCCCGACCAGACCCTGGCCCGCCGAGTGATGACCCGCCTGCAGCGTTGGGGCGTCATCCCCGACAGCTCGGCCGGCGCGCCTCTAGCCGCCGCCGGCTCGGCGATCCTCGCTTTGCACCTGGCGCGGCTGGTCGAGGATCCGCTCAATCCCGTCCGCCTGCTAGCCTTCGCCAAGCATCCTCTGGTGCTGGCCGAGGACGAAGCGCCGGCCGCCGCGATACTGGAGCGCAAGGGCCTGCGCGGCGCCGCCCCGGGCTCGAAAGACGTCCTGCGCGCCAGACTGAAGGACGCGCCCGAGGCCCTGGCCCTGATCGACCGCGTCCTGGCCGCCATCGACCACGCCGCCGCGCCCTATGTCGACAACTTCGCTCCGCCCTGCCGCGCCGCCCAGGCCCTGGTCGAGGCGCTGGAAAACCTGATCCCGGTCAACCGCCTGTGGGCCGGCGGCGCGGGCGAGAGCCTGGGCGGGCTGATGGCGGCGCTGATCCAGGACGGCGAGCCCCTGCCCGACGCCTCGCCCCAGGCCTTCGCCGACATCCTGGACCGGCTGGTCAACGAGGAGACCGTCCGGGTCGGCGGCGCCACCCATCCGCGCCTGCGCATCCTGGGCGCCATCGAGGCCCGCCTGGTCCGCGCCGACCGCCTGGTGCTGGCAGGCCTGGAGGAAGGCGTCTGGCCGCAGGGCGCGCCGATCGATCCGTTCCTGTCACGGCCGATGCGCCAGCGCCTGGGCCTGCCTCCGCCGGAGCGCAAGATCGGCCTGACCGCCCACGACTTCGCCCAGGCCGCCAGCGCCCCGGACGTCGTGCTGGTCCACTGCGAGCGACGCGGCGGCGCGCCGGCCGTCGAGTCGCGCTGGCTGTGGCGCCTGAAGACCCTGGCCGCCGGCGCGGGCCTCGCCCTGCCCCGCCGCGACGACGTGCTGGACTGGGTCCGCGCCCTCGACGCCCCCGATCCCTATGCTCCGATCGGCCGCCCGGCCCCGACACCGCCGGTCGAGGACCGCCCGCGCAAGATGGCCGTCACGCGGGTCGAGGCCCTGACCCGCGACCCCTACGCCGTCTGGGCCCGCGACATTCTCAAGCTCTATCCGCTGGAACGCCCCGACGAGCCGGTCGAGGCGCGCGCCCGTGGCACCGCCATCCACGCCGCCTTCGAGAAGTTCGCCGAGACCTATCCCGACGCCGTGCCGCTAGAAGCCGCCGGCGTGTTCGAGGCCTTCTATATCGAGGCCCTGGTCTCGGCCGGCATGCCGCCCACGGCCCTGACCCGCGAAAAGGCCCTGGCCCGCGAGGCCGCCCTGTGGGTCGCCGACTGGGAGCGCTCGCGCCGGACCACGGCCCGCAAGGTGATCGTTGAGGCCGCCGGCGAGCTCCAGCTCTCCATCAACGGCCGTCCCTTCACCCTGACCGCCAAGGCCGACCGCCTGGAGCCGACCGCCGACGGGACCGCCCACATCCTCGACTACAAGACCGGCGCCGCGCCGTCGCAAAAGCAGGTCGACACCGGCTTCTCGCCGCAGCTGACCCTGACGGCGGCCATCCTGATGCACGGCGGCTTTCCCGACCTTGGCAAGCCGACGCCCGGCGACCTGACCTATGTCCGCGTCACCGGCCGCAGGCCGGCTGGCGAGGAGCAGGTCCGCGCCCTGGCCGGCGAGGAGAGCAGCGCCGCCGCCAACAAGGCCCTGGAAGGCCTCTCGACCCTGATCGCCCGCTATGACGATCCGGACGAGCCCTATCGCTCGCGGGTGGCGCCGCAGTTCGTGAAAGAGCACCCCGGCGACTACGCCCACCTGGCCCGCGTGTTCGAGTGGTCGACCAGCGGCGATGACGGGGACGGCGAATGAGCGCTTACGACCCCCAGCGCGTCGCCGCCGATCCGACCATCTCGGCGTTCGTCACCGCCAATGCCGGCTCGGGCAAGACCAAGACCCTGATCGACCGGGTCGCGCGGCTGCTGCTGGCCGGGGTCGAGCCGCAGGCCATCCTGTGCGTGACCTATACCAAGGCCGCCGCCGCCGAGATGCAGCGCCGCCTGTTCGAGCGCCTGGGCAAATGGTCGGTGACCAGCGACGCCGACCTGCGGGTCGAACTGGTCAAGCTCGTCGGTGAAGCCGAAGCCATCTACGACGCCAAGGGCCTGTCCAACGCCCGCGCCCTGTTCGCCAAGGCGCTGGAGACGCCGGGCGGCCTGAAGATCCAGACCATCCACGCCTTCTGCGAGAAACTGCTGCGGCGCTTCCCGCTGGAGGCCGGGGTGTCGCCCGGCTTCACGGTGATGGACGACCAGGCCGGCGCCGCCATCGCCCGCGCCGCCCGTCGGGCGACGGCCCAGTGGGTCGATACGCACAAGGACGCCTACGCCGAGGCCTATGCTCGGTTCTCGGTGGCGCTGGATTTCCAGAGCTTCGAAAACATGTTCGCCGGGTTCGAGGCGCGGCGCGGCCAGCTCATGGCCTATGTCGAGCGCTGCGGCGGCCTGTCGGAAGCCGTCGCCGACGCCTGGGCGCGCTGCGGCTTCGAGGCGCCGACCTCTGCCGCTGATCTCGCCGCCGACGCCATGGCCCGGCTCGACCTCGGCGCCTGGCGCGCGGCGGCCACGGTGCTGTTCGACGGCGGCGGCAAGGCGGACGCCAAATATGCCGAGGCCCTGGCCGCCGTGGTCCGCGATCCGGACGCCACGCTGGATCTCGCCCTGCGCGCTCTCTTCACCGAAGGCGGCGAAGGCACGCCGGCGACCTGGCCCGGCAAGACCTCGGGCCTGAAGAGCCGCGAGGACCTGCGCGAAGCCCTGGTGCTGGACCAGGCCAAGCTGGAGGCCGCCCGCGAACGGGTCCGCGCCGCCAAGGTCGCCGAGGACACCGAGGGCGCCCTGCGGCTGGCGGTGCTGTACGTGACCTCGCACCGGATCGAGAAGGACGCCCGAGGCGCGCTCGACTTCACCGACCTGATCGACAAGACCCGCGTGCTGCTGACGCAGAAGGTCGAGGCCGCCTGGGTGCTCTACAAGCTGGACGGCGGCATCGACCACATCCTGCTGGACGAGGCTCAGGACACCGCCCCCGAGCAGTGGGAGATCCTCAGCGCCCTGACCGCCGACTTCTTCGTCGGCGAGACCTCGGAGGGCTGGAGCGGCCGGCGAGCCGAGCGGACCCTGTTCGTGGTCGGCGACGAGAAGCAGTCGATCTATTCGTTCCAGGGCGCCGATCCGCAGCGGCTGCTGGTCGAAACACAGGGCTACATCACCCGCATCGAGGCGGTCGGCGCGGTCGGCAAGGGCGTGCCGCTGACGGTGTCGTACCGCTCGACCCGCGAGGTGTTGAGCTTCGTCGACGCCCTGTTCTCCGATCCCGACACCCGTGAGGGCGTGCCGCCGCCGGTGGGCCAGGACCTGGTTCGCCACGAGCTGTTCCGTCACGGCCATCCCGGCTGCGTCGACCTCTGGCCCCTGACCCGCGAGCTGCCCGGCGAGGAGCGCGAGGCCTGGGAGAAACCGCTCGACGCCGAGGGCGAGCGCAGCGCCAATCGCCGCCTGGCCGAGGCCATCGCCGCCGAGACCGCCGCGATTCTCAGCCGAGGCGACGCCGTCTTCGACAAGGAAATCGGCCGCCACCGCGCCGCCCATGCCGGCGACATCCTGGTGCTGGTCCGTCGCCGCAAGGTGCTGTTCGAGGAGATCATCCGAGCCCTGAAGCGGCGCGGCGTGCCGGTGGCGGGGGCCGACCGGCTGTCGCTGTCCAGCCACATCGCCTTCGAGGACCTGCTGGCCCTGGGCCGGTTCATCCTGTTCCCGGACGATGATCTAACCCTGGCGGCGCTGCTGAAGTCGCCGTTCTGCGGCCTGACCGACGAGGACATCTACGCCCTGGCCAAGGGCCGCCGCGCCACGCTGTGGGCCGAACTGCGTCGCCGGGCCGAGGAACAGCCCGCGTGGACCACGGCGCGGACGGTGCTGGACTGGGCGCTGACCGAAGGCCGCAAGCGCCAGCCTTTCGAGTTCTACGCCGGCTGGCTGGGCCTGACCGACGCCGCCGGCCGCTCGCACCGCGCCAAGGTGCTGACCCGCCTGGGGGCTGAGGCTGAAGAGGCGCTCGACGAATTCCTGGCCCAGGTCATGGAGGCCGAGCAGCGCGGCGTCCGCGATCTCGAGGCCTTGGTCGCCGACTTCGCGGCGCTGGACATCGTGGTCAAGCGCGAGATGGAAGGCGCCCGGCGCGAAGTACGGGTGATGACCGCCCACGGCTCCAAGGGCCTGGAGGCGCCGATCGTCTTCCTGCCCGAGACCACGGTGAAGCGCGGGGCCGGCGGCTCGCCGCTGCTGGTCACCGAGGACGGCGGCCTGCTGTGGGCCACCAGCGGCAAGGGCGACTGCGACGCCTCGGCCAAGGCCCGACGCTTACGCGAAGACAAGGAGAGCCAGGAGGCCCTGCGCCTGCTGTACGTCGCGCTGACCCGGGCCAGGGACCGGCTGATCCTGTGCGGTCGCATCGACGCCCGCACCAAGGATGACAAGGTCGGCGGCTGGTACGCCGCCGCCCGCGCCGCCTTCGCCCACGCCGACATCACGCCGGAAGTGCGGACGATCGGCGACGAGGAGACCGGCTTCCTGCGCTACGGCCCCGATCCGGTCGCCGCGCCCCGTGTCGAGGAGGATGTTCGCGCCTCGGCGACCGCGCCGGCCTGGATCAAGGCGACCGCCCCGCCCGAGCCCGCCGCCGCCCGCTATGCCGCCCCGTCGAGGATCGAGGACAACGCCCGCGTTCCCGCCCCCTCGCCACTGGCCCGCGTCTCGGGCCTGGGCCGCTATCGCCGGGGCGAGATCGTCCACAAGCTGCTGCAGCTCTTGCCCGACGTCGCGCCAGACCAGCGGGCGAACGCGGCCCGCCGCCTGCTGCTCGGCGAACGCGACCTAACCGATGAGCAGCGCGAGGAGATGGCCGCCGCCGCATTCGGCGTGTTGGACGATGCGCGCTTTTCCGCCGTGTTCGGTCCCGGCTCCCGCGCCGAAGTCGCCCTGGCCGGGACGAGCGTCCATCTGCCGAAAGGCCTTGCGGTGTCGGGCCGCGTGGACCGGCTGGTGGTCGATGAAGGCCGGGTGCTGGTCGTCGACTACAAGACCAATCGCCCCTCTCCGGACCAGATCGAGGACGCCGATCCGGCCTATCTGGCGCAGATGGCGGTCTATGCCGCCGTGCTGCGCGAGGTGTTCCCCGGCCGCGCCGTCGAAGCGGCGCTGGTGTGGACGGACGGCCCCAAACTGATGCCGGTTCCAGAAAAGGTGATGGCCCAGGCGCTGGCCCGGCTGACCTGATCCCGTTGCCGGACGGCCAATGTCGCCCTACATCTTTGTCCAAGCAGCCGGAACGATTCCGGATTTTGATCTTTTTCGCGTCCTCCGCGCCGACCTCGGCAGCGCGACGCCAGACTGGAGCAAGCCATGAGCACTGTTGTGGTGACCGACGCCTCTTTCGAATCCGACGTCCTGAAGGCCAGCAAGCCCGTGCTGGTCGACTTCTGGGCCGAGTGGTGCGGTCCGTGTAAGCAGATCGCCCCGGCCCTGGAGCAGATCTCGGAAGAGCTGGCCGACGTCGTCACCGTCGCCAAGGTCAATATCGAGGACAGCCCGACGACCCCGTCGCGCTACGGCGTCCGCGGCATCCCGACCATGATGCTGTTCCGCGATGGCCAGATGACCTCGATGAAGGTCGGCGCCATGCCCAAGCAGAAGATCCTGGAATGGCTGAACGAAGCCGGCGTCCAACCGGCCTAAGTCGCCTCTGCAGGTGAATTGAAGACGCCCGCTCCGGTCATCCGGGGCGGGCGTTTTGCGTTCGAGCCCCCCTTGGGGCGTCACTTCTTTCCCGTGATGATGAACGGGGAAACCGAAACCGGCGGGGCCTTCTTCTCGGCCTTCGGTTTGCGGACTTCCTTGTTGGACTTCTTCTGACCCTTGGCCATCGGCGGTTCCTGCCAGGGCGGGTGCGCTCGCCGAGGGTGTCCGGCGGGCCGCGCCGCCCTATCGGCGTGGGACCAGCCTTACGCTCCGCCGGGGCGCAGCGCCATGGCCGACCGTCAGACGCCGGTCTGGTAGCCCAGGGCGGTCAACTGCTGCTTGAAGATCAGGAACCCCGCCAAACCGGCCACGGCGACGATGACCATCAATACCCAGCCCGCTGGCGTCAGGGTCTTGCGTTCGGCGTCGCGATAGGGCCAGCGGTCGCCGCCGATTAGGAAGAACAGGCCGAACACGAACAGCACCGGCACGAGGACGAAGATCTTCAGCGACAGGCTGACCTGCGGCGCGTGGTGCTGTGCGGCCTCCAGCGGCTTGAGGATGAAGAACCATCCCATCACCGCGCCCAGAGCCAAGGCGGCCGCGCCGCCCAGGCGATGAAGAACAGACGTCGGCATATGGCGGCTCCCCACGGTCACGCTCAGCTAGAGCGAGAAACGCGACCTTAGGTTCCCTCAGCTCGGCCAGGTTTCAGGGCTGAGGGCCAGCACCTCGCCGGCCAGGTAGAGCGAGCCGCAGATCAGCACGTGCGGCACGGGATCCATAGCCAGGGCCTTGCCGAGCGCGTCCTCGACGCTGTCGCAGGCCGAGGCCCGCAGGCCGGCCAGTTCGGCGGCGGCGGCGGTGTCGGCGGCGGTTGCGGCGGCGTGGCCTTCGAAGGTGACGGTGAAGACCTTGGTCGCCACGCCCCGGAAGGCGCCGAAGAAGCCGGTGGCGTCCTTGTTGGCCAAGAGGCCCGAGATCAGCGCCACCGGCCGGCCGTCGCGGGCGGCCAGGTCGGCGACGGCGCGGGAGACGGCGCGGCCAGCGTGCGGATTGTGCCCCCCGTCCAGCCAGAGGTCAGCCCCGGCCGCCTTGGCGCGATCGGCCAGAGGGCCGGCGGTCAGGCGCTGGAAGCGGGCGGGCCAGACCGTGGCGGCGATGCCGCGCCCCATGGCGGCCTCGTCGATTCGCGGATCGGCCAGGGTCAGCAGCGCCGCGACCGCCAGGCCCGCATTGGCGAACTGATGGTCGCCCGGCAGGGACGGCGCGGGCAGGTCCAGCAGGCGATCCTGCATCTGCACCAGCAGCCGGCCGCCCTCGTTCCAGGCGTCGAAGTCGCGGCCCATCAGGGTCAGCGGCACGCCGGCCCGTTCGGCGGCGGCCTCGATCACGGTCTCGGCCTCCTCCTGCTGGCGCGCCGAGACGGCCGGAGCGCCGCGCTTGATGATGCCGGCCTTCTCGACCGCGATCTTGCCCAGGGTGTCGCCGAGGAATTCGCGGTGATCGATGTCGACCGGGGCGATGACGCTGACCTTAGGCGTCACGACATTGGTGGCGTCCAGGATTCCGCCCAGCCCGACCTCGACGATGCACAGATCGGCCGGGACCTCGGCGAAGGCGACGAAGGCGGCGGCCGTGGTGATCTCGAAGAAGGTGATCGGCAGGCCGGCATTGGCCTGCTCGACGCGGTCCAGCACGTCGGCCAGATGGTCGTCGGTGATCAAGGTACCCGCCAGGCGGATGCGCTCGACGAAGCGGACCAGGTGCGGCGAGGTGAAGACGTGGACCGAAAGGCCCGCCGCCTCGGCCATCGCCCGCAGATAGGCGACGGTCGAGCCCTTGCCATTGGTGCCCGCCACGTGGATCACCGGCGGCAGGCGGTCTTGCGGATCACCCAAGGCGGCGCACAGCCGCCGCATCCGGTCCAGCGACAGGTCGATCAGCTTGGGATGCAGCGCCTGGAGCCGCGCGAGAGCGGCGTCATGGGCGCGAAGGTGATCGCTCAAGAGGAAGCTCAGGCGGCTTTGCGCTTGCGGCCCATCATCAGGGTGCCCAGCACCGAGCCCAGCACCTCGGGAAGTTCCTTGCGGTGCGTGACGCGGTCGACCATGCCCTTTTCCACGAGATATTCCGAGCGCTGGAAGCCCGGCGGCAGGGTTTCGCGGATGGTCTGCTCGATGACGCGCGGGCCGGCGAAGCCGATCAGGGCGCCCGGCTCGGCCAGGTGGATGTCGCCGAGCATGGCGTAGGAGGCGGTGACGCCGCCGGTGGTCGGGTCGGTGAGGACCACGACGTAAGGCAGGGCCGCGTCCTTCAACTCGTTGATGGCCAGCGTGGTGCGGGCCATCTGCATCAGCGACAGCGCGCCTTCCTGCATGCGGGCGCCGCCGGCGGCGGTGAAGGCGATCAGCGGCACTTCACGGGCCACGGCGGCCTGGGCGGCGGCGATGAAGCCCTCGCCCGCGGCCATGCCCAGCGAACCGCCCATGAAGGCGAAATCCTGGACCAGCACCACGGCGTCGACGCCGGCGACCTTGCCGTAGCCGATGGCCATGGCGTCCGGCTCGCCGGTGGCCTTGCGGGCCGCGACCAGGCGATCCTTGTAGGGCTTGCCGTCCGAGAACTTCAGCGGGTCTTCCGGCACGGCCGGGGTCGGCAGGGCCTCGTACTGGCCGTCGTCGAAGGTAAACTTGAAGCGAGCTTCCGGCCCGATCCGCATATGACGACCGGCCGGCGTGACCCACAGGGCCGCCTCCAGGTCGGCGCGGAAGATCATCTCGCCCGTGTCCGGGCACTTGATCCAGAGGTTTTCCGGCGTCTCGCGCTTGGCGAACGCGCCGCGCACGCCCGGTGCGATCCGCGACAGCCAGCCGCCGCCACGGCGATCGGTAGCCACTTTCTTGTCGCCCTTTTTCGGGTCCTGGGGTTCAGCCATAGCCATAGCCTTAGAGCCTCACTTCGTCCCGACTCGCGCCGAACGCACAGCCTTAGCCAGCTCCGACGCCTTGAGAAGAACCTTCTCGGTCACGTTTTCGTTCAACTTGGCCGCCGACTCAATTTCGTCGACCAGGGCCGAGCCCACCACGGCCGCGTCGGCCACGCGGGCCACCTCGGCGGCGCGCTCGGGCGTACGGATGCCGAAACCGACGGCGACCGGCAGGCCCGAGGCCTTGCGGATGCGCTCGACGGCCGGAGCCACCGCATCGGCGTCAGCCTCTTTCACGCCGGTCACGCCGGCGACCGAGACGTAATAGACGAAGCCCGAGGTGCGGCGGATCACGGCCGGCAGGCGCTTGTCGTCCGTCGTCGGCGAGGCCAGGCGGATCAGCGACAGGCCTTCGGCTTCCAGCGCATCCGACAGCGGATCGGCCTCTTCCGGCGGGCAGTCGACGACGATCAGGCCGTCGACGCCGGCGTCGTTGGCCTGCTTGGCGAAGGTTTCGAAGCCACGGTTCACCAGCGGGTTCAGATAGCCCATCAAGATGATCGGCGTGTCCTGGTCGCCTTCGCGGAAGGCGCGGACGATGTCCAGCGTGCCGTTCAGCGTCATCTTCTGGGCCAGGGCGCGCTGGCTGGCGCGCTGGATGGTCGGCCCCTCGGCCATCGGGTCCGAGAACGGGAAACCCAGTTCGATCAGGTCGGCGCCGGCGGCCGGCAGGCCCTTGACGATCTCGAGCGCGGTCGCCGCGTCCGGATCGCCAGCCATGACATAGGCCACGAAAGCGGCGCGGCCCTCGGCCTTCAGCGCCGCGAAGCGACGGTCGATGCGGTCCTTGGTCATGCGGCCTCTAGATCGTCCGCCCGAGCGCGTCGGCGACGGTGAAGATGTCCTTGTCGCCTCGGCCCGACAGGCAGAGCACGATCACGCCGCCCTCGCCGATCTCCTTGGCCAGCTGCGGCAGCTTGGCCAGGGCGTGGGCGCTTTCCAGGGCGGGGATGATGCCCTCGAGCTCGGCGCACAGCTGGAAGGCTTGCAGCGCCTCGTCGTCGGTGCAGGTCAGGTACTGGGCCCGGCCGATGTCGTGCAGGAACGAGTGCTCCGGACCGATGCCCGGATAGTCCAGGCCCGCCGAGATCGAGTGGGCGTCCTGGATCTGGCCGTCCTCGTCCTGCAGCAGGTAGGTCTTGTTGCCGTGCAGCACGCCCGGGCGGCCGCCGGTCAGCGACGCGGCGTGCTTGTCGGTCTCCAGGCCGTGGCCCGAAGCCTCGACGCCGTAGATCTTGACGCTTTCGTCGGCCAGGAACGGGTGGAACATGCCGATGGCGTTGCTACCACCGCCCACGCAGGCGACGACGGCGTCGGGCAGGCGGCCTTCCAGTTCCTGGATCTGGTCGCGGGTCTCGGACCCGATCACCGCCTGGAAATCGCGGACCATGGCCGGATAGGGGTGCGGACCGGCCGCGGTGCCGATCATGTAATAGGTGTCTTCGACGTTGGTGACCCAGTCCCGCATCGCTTCGTTCATGGCGTCCTTGAGGGTCGCCGCCCCCGAGGTCACTGGTCGCACTTCGGCGCCCAGCAGGTTCATGCGGAAGACGTTGGGCTTTTGCCGGGCCACGTCGACGGCGCCCATATAGACCACGCAGGGCAGGCCGAACCGGGCCGTGACGGTGGCCGAGGCCACGCCGTGCTGGCCCGCGCCGGTCTCGGCGATGATCCGCGTCTTGCCCATGCGCTGGGCCAGCAGGATCTGGCCCATGCAGTTGTTGATCTTGTGCGCGCCGGTGTGGTTCAGCTCCTCGCGCTTGAAATAGATCTTCGCGCCGCCGAGGTGCTTGCTGAGCCGTTCGGCGAAATAGAGCGGTGACGGGCGGCCGACATAGTGCGTCAGGTAGCCCTTCAGCTCCTTCTGGAAGCTCGGATCGTTCTTGGCTTCCGTGTAGGCGCGGTCCAGCTCCAGCACGAGCGGCATCAGCGTCTCGGCCACATAGAGGCCGCCGTAGTCGCCGAAGCGGCCCTTGGCGTCCGGATAGGCGGACCAATCGTTAGGCTTTTGGGGGGCGTTCAAAGGCTCATCCAACAGCTACGCGCGTTTGACGGCGTCGAGAAACGCCGTGATCAGAGCGGGGTCCTTTAGGCCCGGACCGCGCTCCACGCCAGAGGAAACGTCCACGATGGAGGTTCCGGAGGTCTTGATGGCCTGCGCCACGTTCCACGGATCCAGCCCTCCGGCCAGGAAATGCGGGCGAGAAAACCGCCTCCCCTCCAGCAGTCCCCAGTCGAACCGTGCGCCCGTGCCGCCGGGCAGGGTGGAACCTTCCACCGGCTTGGCGTCGAACATCAGGTGTTCGACGACGGTGTCGAAGGCGTTCGCCTGGTCGACATCGGCGGCGCTGGAGACCGAGAAGGCCTTGATGACGCCGACGTCGGCCCGGGCGGCGATCTCGCGGACCCGCGAGGGCGTCTCCTTGCCGTGCACCTGGATCAGGTCGGGGCGCATGGTCGCCATCAGACGGTCGATCAGGGCGTCGTCGGGATCGACCGTGACGGCGACCGTCTTCACGCCGCGACCTCGGACAGGCTCGATCAGCCGCGCCGCCGTCTCGGGCGCGACATTGCGCGGGCTCTTCTCGAAGAAGACGAAGCCCAGGAACGCCGCCCCGCCATCGAAGGCGGCTTTCACCGTCTCGGGCGTCGACAATCCGCAGATCTTGGCCGTGGTCATGGTCCGGGGGAGTTACGTGCGGGGAAGGAAAGAGGCAAGCCCAGGGATTCTGAAGACCGCACCAGCCCCCTCCACCGGCTCCGCCGGTCCCCCTC
>NZ_JBWKZF010000042.1:0-29631 GCF_059424195.1 Caulobacter sp. GW456-12-1-14-TSB4 | reverse complement strand
CTGATCACCCCGATCGCCATGGACCAAGGCCTGCGCTTCGCCATCCGCGAAGGCGGCCGCACCGTCGGCGCCGGCGTCGTGGCCAAGATCGTCGAGTAATCGACCGTCTTCAGCACACGCTGATCTGAACTAAGCGAAGGCCCCGGAGAGCGATCTCCGGGGCCTTTTGCTTGGGCGCCCAAAGCCTTTTTGCTTCGCCACTATGTCGGCTGGTGGCTTGACGGCGACGCTGTAAGGGCTCAGCACCGTTGAACGGTGGGAGCGTATAATTTGGACTGGCGCCGCAAGATCAGAGGCAGTCACGGCGCGCGCTACGGCCTGGCGTTGCTGGCGGCCGTCCTGTCTGTGCTGCTGCGGTTCGCGCTGACCGGCCTGTTCCCGCCCGGCTTTCCCTACGTGACCTTCTTCCCGGCCGTGGTGGTCTGCGCCTATTTCCTGGGCCTGGGCCCGGCGATCGTCTGCGCCACCCTGTGCGGGCTGGCGGCCTGGTACTGGTTCATCCCGCCGTACGGCGGCTTCGACCTCTCCCTGCCGGTCGCGATGACGCTGGTCTTCTATGTCTTCGTGGTCTGGATCGATCTCTTCTTCATCGACGGCATGCGCCGGGCCCTGGACGACCTGGAGGACGAGCGCGAGCGCTACGCCGCCCTGGCCGACAGCCGCGACCTGCTCTATCGCGAACTTCACCACCGGGTGAGCAACAACCTGCAGGTCGCCGGCGCCCTGCTGCGCCTGCAAGGGCAGGGGGTCACCGACGCCGACGCCCGCCACGCCCTGTCCCAGGCCGGCGAGCGGATCGAGGTGATCGCCAAGATCCAGCGCGAGCTGCACAACCGCACCGGCGACCCCGTGCCGTTCCGCACCTTCGCCGACGCCATCCTGTCGGGCGCGGCCTCGGCGGCCGGCGCGCGGGTGGCCCTGAGCCTGGAGGGCGGCGAGCAGCCCCTGCATTCCGATCAGGCGACGCCGGTGACGCTGGTCATGCTGGAGAGCTTCAACAACGCCCTGGAGCACGGCTTCGGCGAAGGCGGTTCGGGGACAGTGACGGTGCATCTGGACCAGTCCGGCGCGGTCCATGTCCTGACCGTCCGCGACGACGGGGCGGGACCGCCGGCCGGCTTCGATCCCGCCAGCTCCAAGAGCCTGGGCCTGCGCATCGTCCGCGCCATGGCCCAGCAGTTGAACGGCAAGTTCGAAATGGAGCGGGAGGGCGGGTGGACCGTCTGCCGCCTGAGCTACGCCCCCAGGTTCGACTGAGGAGACCAGGATGCGCGTCCCTGACTATCCGCTGGCCGACGCCGACAAGTGGGGATGCGTGGACGGCTACTTCGCCGCGCTGCTGGCCCCCGAGGACGCCGGGCTGAAGGCGGCGCTGGCGGCCAATGCGCAGGCCGGCCTGCCGGCGCACGACGTCTCGGCGACCCAGGGCAAGATGCTGGCGCTCTATGCAAGGATGACCGGCGCGCGGCGGGTGCTGGAGATCGGGACCCTGGGCGGGTACAGCACCATCTGGATGGCCCGCGCCCTGCCCGACGGTGGCCGCATCGACACCATCGAGTTCAGCGACCATCACGCCGACGTCGCCGCCGCCAACCTGGACGCGGCGGGGGTGGCGGACCGTGTCACCCTGCACCGAGGCGCAGCGCTGGAGGTTCTGCCGACCCTGGAAGGTCCGTTCGACCTGATCTTCATCGACGCCGACAAGCCCAACAATCCGAACTACCTGGACTGGGCCCTGAAGCTGTCACGGCCGGGAACGGTGATCATCGGCGACAATGTCGTGCGCGGCGGGGCGGTGGCCGATCCGGAGAGCCAGGACCCCAACGTCATCGGCGTCCGCGCCTTCCTGGCGATGATCGCCGAGAATCCGCGCCTGGACGCAACCGCGATCCAGACCGTGGGCGAGAAGGGCTGGGATGGCTTCGCGCTGGCGATCGTGCGGTAGAGGGCAGTTGCTCCCTATCTTGTCATCCCGGAAGCCTCGCAGAGGCTGTTCGGGACCCAGGGGGTGCGTGAACGCTGTGCCGGCCGCCCCTGGGTCCCGGACAAGCCCTGCGGGCTTTCCGGGATGACAAGGGTTTTGGGCTGAGGCTCTAGAGCACCAGCCGGTAGAACCGCGTATCCACCGCCATGCGCGGGAAGGCCGCGGGCAAGGCCGCTGTCTCGACCAGCTCAAACCCGTTCTTCTCATAGAACCGGTGGGCGGCCTTGAAGGCGTCCGTCGTGCCCAGCCAGATGGCCTGGACGCCCCGGTCGCGAGCGTGGGCCAGGGCGGTGTCGAGCAGAGCCTGAGCGGCGCCGACAGGCCCTCGGGCGATCGGCTTTACGAACATCTTGCGCAGCGCCACCGCGCCCTCGCCGATGTCCTTCAGGGCGATCGTGCCGACCGTTTCGCCGTCCAGTTCGGCCAGCCAGAACTGGCCCGCGCCGGTCTGATACCAGCCCTCGATATCGGCCAGGTCCGGCTGGTCGGCGGCGGTGATGGCGACGCCGAATTCCTCGCGCTGGATCGGCAGGATCACCCCGACGACGGCGTCGTCATCGCCGGGGCGAAACGGCCGGATCAGCACTAGAGGCGATCCACCGGGACGGTCTGCGCCTGAGCCTCGCGCGGCGTGGTCATGCGGGCCAGCTTGGGCGCCAGCCAGCGCTCGACGTCATCGACGATCTCGTAGACCACCGGCACCAGCACCAGCGACAGCACGGTCGAGGTGATCAGGCCGCCGATCACGGCCACGGCCATGGGTTGGCGGAACTCGGAGCCGGTGCCGATGCCCATGGCGGTCGGCAGCATGCCGGCCATCATGGCCAGGGTGGTCATGACGATCGGACGGGCCCGCTCGTGACAGGCGTCGATGATCGCCTGGCGCTGGGTCATGCCGTCGCGTTCCTGCTCGATGGCGTATTCGACCAGCAGGATCGAGTTCTTGGCCGCCAGGCCCATCAGCATCAGGAAGCCGATCAGCGACGGCATCGACAGCGACTGGCCGGTGACCAGCAGGGCGAAGAACGCGCCGCCGATCGCCAGCGGCAGGGCCGACAGGATGGTGATCGGCTTGAAGAAGCTGCGGAACAGCAGGATCAGCACGCCGAACACCAGGCCCACCGCCGACAGCAGCGCCACGGCGAAGCCGGTGAAGAGCTCGACGAAGGCCTCCTGGTCGCCGGCCGTGGCGGGGCCGACGCCGGCGGGCAGCTTTTTCATGGTCGGCAGGTTGCCGACGTCGGTCATGGCCTGGCCCAGCTGCGCGCCGTTGTTGAGGTCGGCCTCGATGGTCACCTGACGCTTGCGGGCGAAGCGGTCGATCTTGGCCGGACCCGCCTGGAACGACAGGTCGGCCACGGTGTCGAGCCGGGTCGTGCCGCCGTTGGCGGTCGGGACGCGCAGGGCGCCCAGGGCCTCGAGGTCGCGACGGCTGTCGGCCGGCAGGCGCACGCGGATCGGGATTCGACGCTCGCCCTGGGTCATCTTGGCGACGTTGGCGTCGATGTCGCCGACCGTGGCCACGCGGGCGATGGCGGCGATGTCGGCCGAGTTGACGCCCAGGCGCGCGGCCTCGTCGGCCTTGGGCCGGATCAGGATCTCAGGACCCGACGGCGGCGAGGACGGACGCGGATCGGCGACGGTCGAGAGCTTTTGCATTTCCTTCTCGATCTGGGCGGCCGTGCGTTCCAGCAACGGGCCGTCCTCGGCGATCAGGATGGTCTGGACCTCCGACGTGCCCCAGTCGCCCAGCAGGTTGACCCGGGCGTCGGGGATGTCGTGCAGGCCGTTGCGGACCGCCTGCTTGATCTCCGTCACCGTCATGTCGCGCTTGCCGTTCAGCACGATGGTGATGGTGGCGTCGCGGATATCCGTACCGCTCTGGCCGCCCCAGCCGCTGCCGATGTTCGAGCCGACCTGGGCGAAGACGTGAGCCACTTCCGAGCGCTTGCGGAACATGGTGGTCACCGACTGGACGGTGCGCTCCATGTCGGCCGTGGTCGCGCCGGGCGGGCCCTGGACCTTGAGGTAGTAGTAGTTGTTGTTGGCCGCCGGCTGGAACGCTGTGGGCAGGAAGCCGGCCAGCATGATCGAGCCGACGAAGATCAGGCCGCCGATGATGCAGGCCAGAATCCGGTGGTCCAGCGACCAGTCCAGGACGTTGCGGTAGAAGCCCTTGAACTCTTTCCGCGGGTGCGGGTCCTTGGCGGGTTTGAGGAAATAGGCGGCCAGCAGCGGGGTCAGCAGGCGGGCCACGACCAGCGAGAACAGCACCGCCACGGCGACGGTCAGGCCGAATTCCTTGAAGAACTGGCCGGGCGTGCCGGGCATGTAGGACACCGGCACGAACACCGCGACGATGGTGAAGGTGGTGGCCACGACCGCGAGACCAATGGCGTCGGCGCCCTCGATCGCGGCCTGGAACGGACGTTGTCCGCGCGCCACGCGTTTCTCGATGTTCTCGATCTCGACCACGGCGTCGTCGACCAGGATGCCGATGACCAGGGTCAGGGCCAGCAGGGTCACGACGTTCAGCGAGAAGCCCATGATCGCCATGAAGGCGAAGGTGGGCACCAGCGACACCGGCATGGCGATGGCGGTGATCAGGGTGGCGCGCCACTCGCGCAGGAACAGGAACACCACCAGCGAGGCCAGCAGCATGCCTTCCAGCAGGGTGTGCTCGGTGGCGGCGAAGCTGGCGCGGGTCTCGTCGACGGTCGAGAAGATTTTTACGAACGACACGCCGGACTGCTTTTGAGCCAGGGCGTCGATGGCTTTCTTGACGTTGTCCTCGACGGCGACGTCGCTCGAGTCACGGGTCTTCATCACCTGGAAGGCGACGACGGACTTGCCGTCCAGGCGAGCGAAGCCGCGCTGCTCTTCCGAACCCTGGCCCACCTGGGCGACGTCGGTCAGCTTCACATAGCGGCCGCCGGCGATCGGGATGGTCAGCTGGCGCAGCTGCTCGACCGTGGTGGCCGCGCCCAGCACGCGCAGGGTCTGCTCGCGACCGCCGACATTGGCGCGGCCGCCGGGGGCGTCGACGCTGAAATTGGCCAGGGCCGTGTTCAGCTGCGGAGCCGTCACGCCGAACGACGCCATGCGGTCGGGATCGATGATGACGTTGATCTCGCGGTCCACGCCGCCGACGCGCGCCACCTGGGCCACGCCCTTTTCGCCCTGCAGGGCGCGGGTGACGGTGTCGTCGATGAACCACGACAGCTCCGTGGCGCTCATGTTCGGCGCCGAGACGGCGTAGGTGATGATCGGCGCGCTGGTGATCTCCAGGCGCTGGACGATCGGCTCGTCCACTTCGCGGGGGAGGACGGCGCGGGTCTGGTCGACCTTGGAGCGCACCTCGTCGGTGACCTTCTGCAGGTCCTCGCCGAGATTGAACTCGATCGTCGTGGTCGAGGCGCCCTGGACCACGGAAGACCTGATGGTCTTGACGTTGGAGATGCTGGCCACCGCGTCCTCGATCGGGCGGGTGACCTGGGTCTCCATCTCGCCGGGCGCGGCGCCGCTCTGGGTGACCGTCACGGTCACGGCGGGGAACTCGACGTTCGGGAATTGCTTGATGGGCAGGCCGAGGTAACAGCCGATGCCGGCGATCATCAGGGCGATGAACAGCACCGCCACGGGGATCGGATTCTTGATCGCCCAGGCGGAGATCTTCAGTTCGCCGGTCTTGTGACCGGCATTGTGGGTGTCAGCCATCAGCGGGCCGCCTGCGGGTTAGGACGAACCACGTCGCCATCGGTGACGAAGGAGGCGCCGCCCAGGACGATGCGTGTGCCGGCCGGCGGGCCCTGGACCAGCTGAGCCCAGCCGCCGCCCTTCTGGCCGACCTTCACCCCGACCATGTGGGCGCGGTTGTTGCTGTCGACGGTCATCACGAACAGGCCATCGGCCTCATAGCGGATGGCGGACTCGGGGATGGCGGTGACCGCCGCGCCCGAGGCGCCGAAACTGGCGCGGCCGAAGCCGCCGGGGCGCAGGTCGTCCCGCACGGGCAGGCGCACGCGCACCTTGCCCAGGCGGCTTCCGCTGTCGACGCGGGGACTGACCAGGCGCACGACGCCCGAGATCGACTGGCCGCCGGGCAGGGACACTTGCGTCGCCTGGCCCGCGCGGATGCCGGCCAGGTCGGCCTCGTTGACCTCGGCGTCCAGCTCCACGAGGCCATCGCGAGCGATGGTGAACCACGGGGTCGTGCCGCCGCCGGCGATCTGGCCGGGCTGCACGCCGCGCGACAGCACCCGGCCGCTGACCGGCGAGGTGATGGTCATGCGCGAGACGCGGGTGCGCAGCTCCTTCAGCGCCGCTTCCTGGGCCTTGGCCTGGTAGCGGCGGGTCTCGATCTGCTCCTGGGACAGGATGCCCTGGCCGTCGATGCCCTCGACGCGCTTGGCCTCGGCCTGGGACTGGGCGGTGACGGCGGCCTGCTGCTCGACCTGGGCCTTCAGCAGGGTGTCGTCCAGCTGGACCAGCGGCTGGCCGGCGCGGACCCAGTCGCCTTCGTCGGCATAGAGCCGCGCGACGCGGTAGCCGGTCAGCTCCGAGCCGACGGCGGCTTCCTCGCGTGAGACAAGCTGGCCCGAGGCCTCGACCCCGCCGCCCAGGGGGCGGGTCTCGACGCTGCCGATGCTGACCGTGCGCGCTTGCGCGGCGGCGGTCTTGGCGGGGGCGGCGTCCTTGTCCTTTTTCCCACCGCAGGCGGTGAGGCCCACGGCGGAGCAGACCAGGGCGGTGGCGATCAGGTAACGGGTCGTCATCGGGGCGGGTCTCATTGCGCGGAGGGCTTGCTGGGGATGCTCTGCGGGGACCAACCGCCGCCGAGCGCCTTGTAGGTCTGGACGGCGCGTTGCAGCGCCTGGGTCTGGGCCCCGGTCAGGGCCGTGCGGGCCCCGCGCCAGGACTGCTCGGCCTGCAAGGCCGTGGTCAGGTCGGTCAGGCCCATGGCGTAGCCCTTGCGGCTGGCCTCGTAAGCCACGGCGGCGCGGCGCTCGCCGGCGGCCAGCAGGGTGACGCGACGCTCGTCCGCATCCTGTTGGACGAGAGCGCTTTCGGTTTCGCCGAACGCCTTCTGCACCGTCTGCTCGTAGGTCACGGCGGCCTGCTCGACCTGGGCGCCGCTGACCTTGATGTCGGACATCAGCTTGGGGATGTTCAGCACCGGGATCGACAGGTTGGCGCCCAGGGTCCAGGCCGAGCTGGTAGTCGAGACCGCCGAGCCGGCTTGCAGGAAGCTGGGATTGATCGACTTGGAAATCCCGACGCCGGGCGTCAGGGTCAGGGTCGGGAACAGGGCCAGCTCGCTGATGTTCAGATTGCCCGAGGCCGAGGCCAGGCGGGCGGCGGCCTCGCGGACGTCGGGACGGCGGGCCAGCAGCTCGGCGGGCGCGGCGGCCGGGACCGGCGGCGCCTTGATCAGGATCGGCTCGACCGGCAGGCTGGCCAGCGGATCGACGCCCTTGCCGACCAGGATCAGCAGGCTGCGGCGCGAGGCCTGCAGCTGGGCTTCCAGCTGGGCGACCTGGGCCTGGGCCTGGGCGAGGTCGGCGGCGGTGCGGTCGCCTTCCGAGGTGGCGGAGAGACCGCGACGGCCCTTCTCGTCGGACACCTTGAACAGGTTCTCGGCGATCGTGGCGTTGGCCTTGGCGTCTTCCAGCTGCACGGCGTAGCCGCGCGCCTCGAAGTAGCTCTGGGCGACATTGGCGGCCAGGGCGGCGCGGGCGCCTTCATACGAGAAGCGGGCGGCGGCCAGATCGTTGTCGACCACCCGGCGGGCGGCGCCGCGACGGCCGATCAGGTCCAGCTCCCACGAGACGTCGAAATTGGCCGAATAGGTCTTGCTGACCCCGCCCTGGGTGAAGCCGCCGGCCCCGGTCTGGTCGATGATGTGGGTGTCGGTGCGCTTGGCCGAGCCGGTCAGCGGCGTCTGCGGGATGTAGATCTGGCGGATCTGGCCTTCGCGAACGGCGCGGGCCTCGTCCAGGCGGGCGGCGGCGAGGCGGGCGTCGGGGGCCTGGGCCAGGGCCGTCGTGATCAGATCGTTCAGGACCGGATCGTTGAAGGCGGTCCACCATTGATCCAGGGCTTGCGACGCCAGGATCTTGCCGGCCGGGGCCTCGTAGGCGTTGGGCAGCTTCAGGTCGACCTGGCGCGCGGGCGTGGTGCAGGCCCCGAGGCTAAGGCCAGCCAAGGCCAGGAGGGCGAGGCCCGAGGTCGGAAGACGGCGTGGCGGGTGCTGAGGAGGCATCGGGCTCAAGGGTTTTCCGGGGACGCGGGGGGCGGGGTCGCCGCATGGCGGTAGACGGCGATGACCTGGTCCAGGAAGGTCTCGACGACATCTCGTTCGGCCTGGGTCATGCGGGCGAGGGTCTCGTCCATGGCGTTGATCACCGGCGCGAACTGTTCGAAGGCGCGCTCGATCGAAGCTTCCGTGGGAACGACGAAGATCTTGCGACGATCGTCGTCCATCCGGCGCCGCGAGACATGTCCCGCGCGCTCCAGGCGATCGACGATCTGGGTGGCGGCGGCGGTCGAGACCTTGAGGCAGCCGGCCAGCTGGCTGGGCGTCAGCGGACCGTCTTTGACCAGGTGCTCCAGGGCCGCCATGTCGGTGACGTTCACGCCCAGGGCCTCGCCGATCTTCTTGCCGATCTCGCGATTCAGCATGGCGATCGCCTTCAGGCGCTGAGCGATGGGGTCGCTCGGCACGTGGGCTGGTCCCCAGCGCGGATCGGTCGAGGGTAGATCGCAGGTCACGGTCGGATCGATATTATTAAGCCGCTTAGCAGTCAATCTGCTTAAGTAGTTTTGGCGGACAGCTTTCCCGACGCGTGTGCGGCCTGATGTCCGGCGCGGCGACGAACTCGCATATCGCTGTTCATCTAGGCCGGGCGGTCGGCGATGAAAGGGGCGGGGCTGCATTCTGTTCCTGGGTGGCGTGGTCCCTGGAACGACGAATGGCGAACCGGTTTTCCGACATCGCCTTGGCGAAATATTCGGTCCGGGGCCCGAAGCGCGTGTCAGCGTTGCAGTTTGTTGCAGCGGTTGACGTGGTGGTAAAACATACCGCATCATCGAAACAGATGTTCGACATATTTCGTCTGCATCCGCCTCGGTTGCGAAACCAAGGCAGTATGCGTGGCTTTTCAAGCGTCCGGCTCCGGGGGAACCAAGGCTTGTCGGCTCCAGAAGGCGCATTACCAGGTTTCGAAAATGAACGCTCCTCGCGGCGCGCCGGCTTTGGTGTGGCCGAGGCCGCGTGCGCTGATCCCAGGAGACCACCGCCCAGCTGAACGAACTCCTGGCCCCGCGCAGACGAGCGGCCAGTCAAAAACAAACCGAGGGAGGGAAATCATGAAACGAACCAGCTTCCTGCGCGGAGGCTCGTGCCTCGCGCTGGCCATCGCCACCGCGGGGGCGATGAGCGCCGGCGCCGCCCACGCGCAGCAGAAACCCGCCGACACCTCGACCGAGGTCGAGGAAGTCGTCGTCACCGGCTCGTTCATCCGGGGCACGCCCGAGGACGCCGCGCTGCCGGTCGATGTCGTCAGCGCCGAGGAGCTGCAGAAGCGCGGCTCGCCCTCGACCGTCGAACTGTTGAAGGCGCTGTCGATCTCCAACGGCGTGCTGGGCGACACCAACCAGTTCGACAGTCGCGCCCAGGGCTCGGAAGGCTCGGGTTCGGTCAACCTGCGGGGCCTGGGCTCGCAGCGCACCCTCGTCTTGCTGAACGGCCGCCGCCTGGCGATCAACCCGTTCGGCGCGGCCGGGGCGGGCATCGTCGACACCAACATCATCCCCGCCGCCGCCATCGGCCGGCTGGAGGTGCTGAAGGACGGCGCGGCGGCGACCTATGGCTCGGACGCCATCGCCGGCGTCGTCAACTTCATCACCAAGAAGAACTTCGAGGGCCTGGAAGCGGCCGCCGACTACCGCCACATCAACGGCTCGAAGGGCGACTACGGCGGCAGCATCACCGGCGGCAAGACCTGGGACAACGGCAACATCCTGGCCAGCATCGGCTGGCAGCACCGCTCCAAGCTGTCGGTCGCCGACCGCGATTGGGCCAACAAATCCTATCTGAGCAACCCGGAAGCGGGCTGGTCGGCGGCGGGCAATCCCTCGACCTTCATCCCGCTGGCCAGCACGACCAGCGGCATGCGCGACCCGGCCTGCGCGGGCCTGGGCGGCTTCCCCGGCTTCAGCGGCCTGACCCCGGTCTGCTACTGGCACTACACGCCGTTCGACAACCTGGTGGAAAAGTCCAACGCGGTTCAGGCCTATGCCGAGGTCAACGCCAACCTGTCGGCCAAGACCAAGTTCCACGGCGAGGTGCTGTATTCCCACACCGACGTGCCCGAGTGGAACACCTCGCCCTCCTACGCTGCCCTGGCGGTGCCCACGGCGGAGGTCGCGCCGATCGCGGCCCTGACCGGCCGCTACTTCGTGCCGGCGACCAACCCTGGCCTGATCGCCTTCATGGCCGCCAATCCGACCGTGCAGCTGACCAACCTGGCGACGGGGGCGGTCACCACCTCGCCCAGCGCCATCTTCGCCGGCGGGGCGCTGAACGCGGCCAACCGGCCGTTCGGCATCGGCGGCAACCCGCTGTTCGGCTACGGCCCCTCGATCGGCTCGCGGTCGTTCGACGCCTTCCGGGTCTCGGGCGATCTGTCGGGTGAGTTCGAGAACGGCATCGGCTGGGACATCGCCCTGACCTATTCGCAGGAAGTGGGCATCCGCACCGGCTACGACACCCTGGTCAACCGCTTCGCGCTGGCCCTGCAAGGCCTGGGCGGTCCGACCTGCGACACCAACCCGTCGCTGCCGGGCATCCAGGGCACGCCGGGTGTCGGCGGCTGCATGTATTACAACCCCTTCGCCAGCGCGATCCCGTCCAACGTGATCACCGGCGTGGCCAACCCCGTCTACAATTCGGCGCTGCAGAACAACAAGGACCTGGTCGACTGGTTCTTCAAGAAGCTGTCGACCAAGCAGTCCTCGCGCCTGTTCGTCGGCGAGGCGGTGCTGAACGGCAAGACCAACATCAGCCTGCCGGGCGGCGACGTCGCCTGGGCGGCCGGCGTCCAGTACCGCCGCACCTACTTCAAGGCCGACTACAACGACATCAGCAACGCGGCGATCAATCCGTGCGTGAACACCCCCGACTTCGGCGTGACCACCTGCACCGGCTCCCAGCGCAACGGCCCCTTCATGTTCCTGGGCGTCGGCAACGAGGCCGATAACCAGAGCGACGTGATGGCCGGGTTCGGCGAGCTGTCGGTGCCGATCAGCGACGACTTCCAGGCCCAGTTCGCGGCCCGCTACGAGAAGTATGGCAACGGCATCGGCTCGACCTTCAACCCGAAGGCCTCGCTGCGTTGGCAGGCCATGTCGTGGCTGGCGTTCCGCGCCTCGGCCGGCTCGACCTTCCGCGGTCCGCCGGACCCGCTGACCACCACCACCTCGGTGACCTCGCTACAGGGCATCCTGGGCGTGTTCCGGGCCGTCGACATCTTCGGCAATCCGAACCTGAAGCCGGAAAAGGCCAAGACCTACAACTTCGGCACGCTGTTCAACGCCGGCGATTTCAAGGCCAGCATCGACTACTTCTACTTCGACTTCAAAAACCCGATCGTCGCCGAGCCGGTGGCGGGCATGGTCGCCTCGCTGTATCCGAACGGCGCGGCCGGCGCGAACAACTGCGCCGACCCGGCCTATGCGGGCCTGGTGTCGCGCTTCACCTTCAACGGCGCCTGCGGGACCCCGACCACCAGCATCGCCCGCCTGCGCACCAACTACATCAACGGCGCGCCGGTGAAGAACGCCGGCCTCGACTTCTCGGCCGAGTACCGGTTCCGCGAGGTGGCCGGCGGCGACGTGACCATCGGCGGCAACGCCACCTACATCCAGAAGTACAAGGTCGGCGCCACCGTCGTGGAGGGCATCACGGTCGAGAAGGCCTTCGACGCCGTGGGCCTGCTGAACTACCAGACCACCGTCGTGCCGATCCCCAAGTGGAAGGGCGACGTCTTCGCCGAATGGAACATGGGGCCGCATAACCTGCGCCTGTCGGTGAAGTATATCGGCAGCTACACCGACCAGCGCACCGCGCCGTTCGCGGCCAACGCCTACAAGGATGCGACGGGCGCGGGCGTCACGGTCAGCGCCGGCAAGAAGATCGAGAAGCAGATCCTGACGGACCTGGCCTATCGCGTCTTCCTGCCGTGGGACACGACGGCGACCCTGGCGATCACCAACATCTTCGACAAGGACCCGTCCTACGCCCGCCTCGACCTGGGCTACGACCCGTTCACCGGCGACCCGCTGGGCCGCACCTACAAGGTGGGTCTGCGTAAGAAGTTCTAGTTCCCTTGTGTGCGTGAGCAACTCGCGGCGCGCTTCCGGAGGAGGGGGCGCGCCGATTTCTTGTCTAGGCGCGACGGACGAAGCCCGCCGGGGTCAGCTCCAGCCGCCGCAGGTCCAAGCCCATCTCGCGCCGGAAACGCGCCGAGGCCGCGTCGCCCAGCCGTTGGGCCAGGGCGCGATCGCCGCGCTTGAGCGCGTCGGTATAGGCCGCGTGCTGCAGCAGGAAGTTCAGCATCAGGGTTTCGGCCATCTCCTGGCGCTGGACCGCGTCGAGGCGGGCATAGGTCGGGCCGATCATGTCCCGCACCTGGCGCAACGCGCCCTGGGCCTGGGCGCGGTTGCTGTCGGCGCCGTTGGCCATCACCCAGTTCAGCACCCAGTAGCTGGTCAAGACGTCGGCCAGGTCGCCGGGCCGCAGGCCGTCGCCGCCGACAATGCCGCTCCAGCTCTTCACGGGATCGCCGGTGCGCAGAACCGCCTCGACGCGGCGGCCGGCCTCGGGTCCCGCCTGCTGGCCGACCCAGCCGGCGAACTGGCGGCGTACGCGCTGACTGACGGCGGGCGAGGCGACGTAGGTCGTCGAGGCAGGCTCCGCCTTGGGCGGCGGCGCGGGTCTCGCCGGTTGCGCGTTCGGGCGGCCTGAATTGATCGCGGCGTCGACCCGTTGCTGGTTCAGGATCGACTGCAGCTCGAAGCCCTGGGGCAGCACGGTCGGCATGTCCTGGGCGACGGCAGGCGCGGCCATGACGAGGATGGCGATTGCCAGCAGCATCGGCGTAAGACGGATCGACATGGCAAGGCCCTCCGGACGTCCCGCGCTAACGCCACAGGGCGAGGAAGGCTCCCCGGGAGTTTCTTGTGACGCGGGCCGCGATCGGGCTACCAATCGTCCTTCGTCATCGAAGGTCCGTCCATGTCCAAAGCCGCTCTCCTCGCCCTGGCTTCGAGCCTGATCCTCGCCGGCGCCGCGGCCGCCCAGGACAGCGGGCCCATCGATCCGGCGCGGCTGTCGGACATCACCAAGGAACTGGCCTCGGATCGCTTCGCCGGGCGCGCGCCGGGCGGGGAGGGCGAGGCGCCGACGATCGAGTACATCAGCGGCCAGTTCAAGGCGCTGGGCCTGGAGCCGGCCGGCGACAACGGCGGCTGGGTGCAGAAGGTGGCGCTGGTCCGTACGCGCATCAACGGTCCGGCGACCCTGACGGTGGCGACCAAGACCGGTCCGGTGACCCTGGCCCAGGGCGAGCAGTCGCAGGTCATGACCCTGCGCCCCGTCGACAAGGTCAAGATCGACAAGGCCCCGCTGGTCTTCGTCGGCTATGGCGTCACCGCGCCGGAGCGCAAGTGGGACGACTTCAAGGGCGTCGATCTGAAGGGCAAGATCGCCGTCTTCCTGATCGGCGACCCGGACCTGGAGGCCGCGCCCGGCGAACCCGTGGCCGGCAAGTTCGGCGGCTCGGCCGCCACCTACTACGCCCGCTGGACCTACAAGTACGAGGAGGCCGTGCGGCGCGGGGCGATCGGCGCGCTGATCGTCCACGAGAGCCTGGGCGCCGGCTATGGATGGTCGACGGTCAAGGCCTCGAACGGCGAGGGCTATGACATCGTCCGCGCCGATCCCGCGAAGGACAAGCTCCTGATGCAGGGCTGGATCCAGCGTGACGTGGCGGTCGATCTCTTCAAGCGTTCGGGTCTGGATTTCGAGGCGCTGAAGCGCTCGGCCCGCACCGTCGCCTTCAAGCCGGTGGCTCTGGCTGGCGCCAGCCTGTCGGCCGACTACGCCGTCAGCCACCAGGCGATGGACAGCGCCAACGTCCTGGCCCGCCTGCCGGGCGCCAAGCATCCAGACGAGACGGTGGTCTATGCCGCCCACTGGGATGCCTACGGCGTCGGCGCGCCGGACGCGCAGGGGAACACCATCCGCCGCGGCGCCGCCGACGACGCCATCGGCGTGGCCGGGGTGATCGAGACGGCGCGGGCCTTCACGCAAGGTCCGCGTCCCGAGCGCTCGATCCTGTTCGCCGCCTGGACCGCCGAGGAGCGCGGCCTGCTGGGCTCGGAATACTACGCCAACCACCCGACCGCCGCGTTGGGCAAGACGGTGGCCAACTACACCTTCGACGTACTGCAGACGGCCGGTCCGGCCCGCGACGTGGTGCTGGTCGGGGCCGGGCAGAACGTGCTGGAGGACGGCCTGGCCGCCCAGGCCGCCAAGCAGGGCCGCACCATCACGCCGGACGCCAAGCCCGAGCGGGCGCTGTTCTACCGCGCCGACCACTTCTCGCTGGCCCGTCGCGGCGTGCCGGTGCTGCTGATGATGGGCCTGGGCGGCGGGGCGGACCTGATCAAGGGCGGCCGCGCCGCCGGCGACGCCTGGGTCGCCGACTACACCAGCCGCTGCTACCACCAGCCCTGCGACGCCTGGAGTCCTGACTGGGACCTGCGCGGCGCCGCCCAGGACGTCGCCCTGACCTTTGAAGCCGGCAAGGCTCTCGCCAATTCGCGCGACTGGCCGGACTGGAAGGCGGGCTCGGAGTTCAAGGCGATCCGCGCCGAGACGGCCTCGGAGCGGAAGTAGGCGGAGCGGAAGTCGAGGCGGACAGTCCCGCCAGCAGCGGCGCGTGCGCGGCCAGCCGGCGGGCGATGAACTCGGTGAACAGTTGCACGCGCTTGGTCTTGCGCGTCTCGCCCTGGGTGAGCAGCCAGAGCGTGCCGTGCAGGTGCAGCGGCGCGCCTGGAACCCGCGCCAGCGCCGGGTCGGCGTCGCCGACGAAGCAGTCCAGCGACGCCAAGCCGAGGCCCTGCCGGACCGCGACGATCTGAGCCTGCCCGTCGGTGGTCCGGAACGGAACGCCCGCCGTACGCACCTCGCCCTCGCTGGCCCAGCTAGAGACGCCATGCGCGCCGATGACGATCCATCGCAGGGGATCGGGCGCGCCGGCGCGCCACGCGGCCAGGCGATCGCGGGACATATAGACCCCGCCGTACAGGTCCGGCCCCTTCAGGCCGTGCAGATTGAGCGGTAGCGTCTTGCGGTCATAGACGACGCGGATGGCGACATCGGCCTCGCGGTTGGTCAGGTTCGCCAGCTCGCTGGACGAGACGATCTCCATCTCGATGTCGGGATGCAGGCGCGCGAAATCGGCCAGGTCCGGCATCAGCAGATGGGTCGCCAGCGTCGGCGCCATCGTCACCCGCAGAGGCCCGCGCACGCTCTGGTCGCGCCCGAAGACGCGGGTCTCCAGCTGGTGCGACGAGGCCTCCATCTGGGTCGCGAACTCCAGGATCTCCTGGCCCGCGTCCGTCAGGCGATAGCCCGACGGCAGCTTCTCGAACAGGTTTGACCCGAGGCGGCTTTCCAGCTGAGCGATGCGGCGCAGCACGGTCGCGTGGTTGACGCCGAGGCGCTCGGCGGCGGCCCGCACCGAGCCGCCGCGTGCGACGGCGAGGAAATAGCGAACGTCGTCCCAGTCGATCATGGTGCGATCCAGCACCGCTCTGGGCGGCTTTTCAAGTCTCGTATCTAGAAAGACGACCCTTCACGCGGGCAAGCCTTTGGGGGAAGTGGATCGTTTTCGCACCACCGATGTGCGCGGCTCCGCACTCAACGCCCGCCACCAACCGACCCATCTCCTGCGTCTCGGCGTCCCTTCGGACAGCCAAAGACGGAGCTCAAGAAGACATCATGGGAAAGCTGGACGGCAAGGTCGCGGTCATCACCGGCGGATCGAGCGGCATGGCGCTGGAGACGGCGAAGCTGTTCGTCGCGGAAGGGGCCTATGTGTTCATCACCGGCCGGCGGCAGGATGTGCTCGACGCGGCGGTGAAGGCCATCGGCCGCAACGTGACCGGCGTGCGCGCCGACTCCGCCGACCTGGCGGACCTGGACCGCCTGTACGAGACGGTGAAGGCCGAGAAGGGCCACATCGACATCGTCTTCGTCAGCGCCGGCGGCGGCGACGTCACCAAGCCGATCGGGTCGATCTCGGAGCAGCTGGTCGACGACACGTTCAATCTCAACGTCCGCGGCACGCTGTTCACCGTGCAGAAGGCGCTGCCGCTGATGCGCGACGGCGGCTCGATCATCCTCAACGCCTCGAACGCGCACCTCAAGGGCTATGCGGGCGCCAGCGTCTACGCGGCCGCCAAGGCGGCGGTCCGCTCGTTCGCGCGCAGCTGGGCCAGCGACCTGAAGGACCGCCGGATCCGGGTGAACAGCATCAGCCCGGGCGCGATCGGCGACACGGCGGCCTTCGCCGCGATCCCGAAGGAGGCGACGGACTTCTTCGTCTCGCTGGTGCCGCTGGGCCGCTTCGGGCTGTCCACCGAGATCGCGGCCGCGGTGCTCTATCTCGCCTCGGACGACAGCCGCTTCACGACGGCCATCGACCTCGTGGTCGACGGGGGCATGTCGCAGGTCTGACCCCCGCGCGGCGCTCCCCAATCCCCATTCCAACATCACATCGGAGAACGATCATGACCTATGCCATCATCGGCTTTGGCCCCGTGGGCCAAGCCCTCGCCCACGCCTTCGCCCGCAAGGACATCGCGGTGACCGTCGCCAGCCGTCGGCCGCCCGAGGCTCTGGCGCCGCAGGCCCGGACCATCGGACCCAAGGTCATCGCCAAGTCGCTGCAAGAAGCGCTGGAGGCCGACACCATCATCCTGGCGCTCCCGTTCGGGCAGACCCGAGCGGTCGCTGAAATGCTGCCAAGCTGGGAAGGCAAGACCATCATCGACGCGACCAATGCTTACGGGCTTTCGCCTGAAGCGCTGGACGGCCTGCCGTCCTCGGCCTTCACGGCCAAGGCGTTCAAGGGCGCGAAGTTTGTGAAGGGCTTCAATCACCTGATCGCGGCGATCCTGGCGACCGATCCGGTCGTCGAGGGCGGCCATCGGGTGGTCTTCCTGTCGAGCGACGACGCGGACGCGGTCGCCCCCGTGGAGGCCCTGGCCAAGCAACTCGGCTTCGCGCCGATCAAGCTGGGGAAACTGGCCGAAGGCGGCGCCTTGGTCCACGCGCACGGCAACACCTGGGGCCCGCTGATCTTCAAGGACCTGTTCAAGAAGGAACAGTAGCGGCGCTGGCCCTAGAGGAAGTCCAGCATGCTCGGCGGCCCGGCCACGGAGCCATCCGCGTTGAACATCTGGGCCAGCTTGTCGCTGGCGGCCTGCAGCTCGACCATCTTGCTGTAGACCGCCGGTGTCCAGCCGGAGGCGTCGCGTTCCTCGGTGGTCATGCCGGCGTAGCGGGTGATCATCGCCTTGCCGAAGCCGCCCTCGTCGTTCGAGGCCGACTGGTAGCTGGACTTGATGGCGGCGCTGTCGCGCTGGCGGATCTCGGCCTTGGCCTGGGCGACCTCGTGGCCCGAGAACTGCGCGTCCTTGTTCAGGGCCACGGCCGACAACGAGCGGTCGTCGAAGCGGCGGAAGTCGATCACGCCGCTGGTCCCGTCCTTGGCGGCGTCGGGAGCGATCGCCAGCTCGTACTGCTTGTCCAGCGCGATGCGGACGTCGCTGGCCACCTTGCCGAAGTCGCGGGTCTTGGCCCCGGCGACGATGCTGCCGGCGTCCTTCATATAGGCGGCGACGCTGTCGTTCTGGATGCCGGCGGGGGCCAGGCCCGGACGGGCGATGGCCTGCTTGCGGCCTTCGACCAGGGCGGCGCGCTCGGTGGTCCAGGCGGTGGAGCCCTTCTCCTCGGGCCCGGCGGCGTCCATCTGGTCGAGGGCGGCCTGGTAGAGGCTGGCATAATCGCCGGTCAGCCGGGCCTGGGCGGCGGGGCTGGCGAGCGCGGTGTCCTGCTGGTCCTTCAGCGCCAGGGCCGCGACGACCTGCTGGTCGACCGGGAACTGGCCGCCCTGGTTGGACGCCACGGCGTAGAGGGTGCGGCGGTCCATGCCCGAGAGGTCGATGGCGGGGTCGCCGTTGTCGAGGGCGCTCTTGGTCCCGGCGGCCTTCAGCAGCGTGGCGATCTGGGTGCGGGCGTCGGAAACCACCGCGTCGGTGGTCCGCGAGTCGGTCTGGGCCTTGAGCGCGGCCTGGGCGGCGGCCGACAGCGTGACATTGACGGCCGGCGTGTTGATCGTCGGGCTCTGGTCGCGCGGCGCGCCGTTGCCGGTCGCCTGCTGGGCCCGCTGCGCGGCCGTCTGGCTGGCGGTCAGGCCTGGGGCGTAGTTCGACGAATACGGGTTGATCGTCGTCATGGCGGCGGAACTCGAAGCGACTCAGTCGCGTCAGGGTACAGCCGTCAGCCGGGGCGGACCAGATTATGGTTAATTGGTCGCAACCTTTGGCCCGTCCTCGTCCTTCGACAAGCTCAGGATGAGGACTACTGTAGCGCCGGGCTTGGAGAAAACCTCATCCTGAGCTTGTCGAAGGGCGAGGTTTTCCGCCCCTACGCCAAAACCCCCGTCAGCAGCGGCTTGGCGAACAGGTCCGCCGCCTCTTCCCGCTCCAGCCCCGGCACCCAGGCGCCCAGATTGGCGGCCGCGTTCAGCATCGAGTTGATCATGTGAGCGGCGATGGCGGGGTCGATCGGGCGGATCGAGCCGTCGGCGATGCCGTCGGAAATGATCGAGGCGAAACGCTGCCAGCCGCGCATGTAGCCGTCGGCCATGTCATTGCGCAGGGTGTCGGGCAGGGCGCCCAGCGACGAGGCGCGCAGCAGCGGCCCGTGCTCGGACAGCTGGTAGCTGGTCAGGCCGGCGGCGGTCGAGACCAGCCGCGTCCAGTTGTCGGTCGGCAGGTCGCGAGCGTCCAGCTGCGAGCGGCGGGTGACGGTGAAGGTGCGCTCGAAGCACTCGGCGACCAGGGCGTCCTTGTCGTCGTGGTGGTGGTAGAACGAGCCCTTGGTCACGTTCAGCGCCGCCGAGATGTCCTCGACCGAGGCGCCGCGATAGCCGCGCTGGTTGATCAGGCGGGTGGCGGCGACCAGGAAGGTCTCGCGCCACTCCATGCCTTCGGGCGACACCGGGGTGGGGTCGGGCAGGACCTGCGGGGCCCAGGCGTGGCCGGGGGCGGGCAGGCCGTTCAGCAGGATGTCGCCCATGCGGTCGCGCACGCGGCCATAGTCGTCGACATCGTAACGGCGCAGCCAGCGGCCCGACCAGAACACCTGCTCCATCAGGAGGTGCGTGCGGGCGGTGCGCTGGCGCTTGTCCAGGTGCGCCAGGCTGGGATCGTCGAAGAACCCGCGCACCCGGCGGAACAGGTCGTTGAACGCGTTGACCACCGAGGCGCGCAGGGGCTCCTTCAGCGCCTTGATCTCGGCGAAGCTGGTCAGCGGCGTGGCCTCGCCCAGGCGCACCCGGCGGTTCAGGTCGAGATAGAGGTCGAGGAACTTCAGGATGCGCGCGGCGGGCGAGCCTTCCGCGGCCGCCTCACCGACCATGGCCTCGAAGCGCTCCAGGCCGCGCATGAAGCAGGCGGCGGCCAGGTCGTCCTTCTTGCGGTAGTAGTAGGTGACGCTGGTGGTGTTGAGGCCCACCTGGGCCGCGACGTCGGCCAGGGTCATGCCGCGCACGCCCTGACGGTTCAGGATCGTCGTGGCCGCGGCCAGGATGGTCTCCTTCTTGCGGGCGTAGCGTGCTGTCGCCGCCCCCGCGACCCGACCGTCGTCCATGGCAAAACCCTCAAGTCCACTCGCCTTCGGCGGCCGCGCCGGGGACTGGACCATCCAGTCCAATTTAGGCGCGCGAAGGGCCCGCTGAAAGGGCGCTCCGTCCGTCGAGGGACAATTGGCGCTCACCTAGCGTCAGGTTTTGTCAGGAATGTTTCAGCCGGGCGTCTTGTTGCGCCCTTCGCGAGCCATTCGCTGTCGAAAAACGGTGTTTCGACCTCACGGCGAACCATGTTCTAGATAGCGCCGTCGGGGCGGGCTCTTCCAAACAGAGGGAGCGTTCGCGCAAATGTCGGTAGTTGAAAGTGGATCGGCTGGGACCGGTCTGGTGGCCCGCGTAAAGGGCATCCTTCTGACGCCCTCGGCGGAGTGGGAGCGGATCGAGCGGGAGCCCGCCACGATCGGCGGCCTGTTCACGGGCTATGTCTGCATCCTGGCGGCGATCCCGGCGGTGGCCGGCCTGATCGGCGGCCAGCTGTTCGGCGTCGGCATACCGGGCTTCTCGGTCAAGCCGGGCCTGGCGTTCGGGATCACCACGGCGGTGATGGGCTATGTCGGCTCGCTGCTGGCGGTGTTCGTCCTGGGCTCGGTGATCGACGCCCTGGCGCCCAGCTTCGGGGCCGAGAAGAACCGCGTGCAGGCTTTCAAGGTCGCCGCCTATTCCTACACCGCCAGCTGGGTCGCGGGCATTCTGGGCCTGGTGCCGATGCTGGGCGTCCTGATGCTGCTGGCGGCGCTCTACGGCTGCTGGCTGGTCTATCTGGGCCTGCCGCGGGTGATGAAGGCCCCGGCCGACAAGGCGGCGGGCTACGCCATCGTGACGATCATCGTGGCGGTGGTGATCTCGATCGTCATCGGCATGGCGATCGGCGCGGTGACCGCCATGGCCAATCTGGGCGGCGGCCTGGCGGGCATGACCGCCGCCGGCAAGGCGGCTGACGGCGTCGGCGGCACGGTCGAGATCAACGGCCACAAGGTCGACATGGGCCAGATGCAGGCGGCCGCCAATCGGGCTGAAAAGCTGTCCAAGGAGCCGCAGAAGCCCGTCGCGGTCGATGACCTGAAGGCCCTGCTGCCGGCTGGTCCTTCCGGCTACGAGCGCAGCAATCTGGAGACCAGCTCCAGCGGTACGGGCGACGTCCAGATCGGCCTGGCCAAGGCCGACTACAAGAAGGGCGAGGCCTCGTTCCAGCTGTCGGTCACCGACCTCGGCCCCATGGGCGCGATGGCGGCTCTGGCCTCGGGCATGGGCGCGCAGCAGACCAAGGAGACGGCCGACGGCTACGAGAAGGTCAACACCATCGACGGCCGGCTGGTCTCCGAGGAATGGAATCGGCAGTCGAAGTTCGGCAAATATTCGGTGGTCGTCGCCGACCGCTTCGCCGTCGCGGCCGAAGGCACGGCGGATAATGTCGACGACCTGAAGCGCGCGGTGCAGGCGGTCGATGCGGGGCGGCTGGAAGCCTTGGCTCGTTAGCGGGCCCGTCCTCGCCCTTCGACAAGCTCAGGGTGAGGACTACTTTTCTGGCGGCTCAGTAGAAAACCTCATCCTGAGCTTGTCGAAGGACGAGGTTTTCGGCTCCTCAGACTACTCGGCCGGGGTCAGCGAGATATCGACCATGATCTCGGCCGAGATGTCCTCCAGCGCCGCCTTGACCGCTTCGGCGCTCAGCGAGGGCGGCAGGCGCAGGCGGGCGTCCAGGTGGAACAGCGGCGCGCCGGAGTGGGGCTCGACGCTCAGGCGGGTGTCGAGAGCTTCGATATTGGCGCCCAGGCCGCTCAGCACGGCGGTGACCTGGTGGACGATGCCGGGCTGGTCCTGGCCGACCAGGCTGAAGGCGACGAGCTGACCCTCGGGGCCGGGCGTCTCGACCGCCGGGGCGATCCGCACCTCGAGCCCTTGGGCGTCGACCGCGCTGACGGCGGCGCGCAGGGCGTCGACGTCGCCGGCCTCGACCAGCACCGAGCCGACATAGAGGCCGCCCAGTTGGCTGAGATGGCTTTCCAGCCAGTTGCCACCGGCCGACAGCACCGCGCTGGCGATGGCTTGCGTCAGGCCGGGCCGGTCGCTGCCGACAACACTCAGGATCAACAGGGCCATCGGGCGTCTCTCAAGCAAGGGAGCCCGCAACGAAGCGCATCAGGCGCGCGACGGCAACCGCTCTTAGGAGGCTTTCAGCGCGGCCGAGGGCTCGGCCGTCAGGGCCCGGACGATGGCCTGGGTCAGGGCCAGAGGCGACAGCGGCTTGGCGATCGCCCCGTCCATGCCGGCGGCCAGGTAGCTGGCCTGCTGGTGGGCCAGGGCGTTGGCGGTCATGGCCAGGATCGGCGCCGAGCCGGCGGGGGCGGGCAGGGCGCGGATGCGCTGGGTGGCCTCGACGCCGTCCATGACCGGCATCTGGATGTCCATCAGAATCAGGTCGAAGCCCTCGCGGGCCGCGGCCACGCCCTGGACGCCGTCCTCGGCGGTGGTCACCCGCGCGCCCAAGGCCTCCAGCATGCGGCTGGCGATCAGGCGGTTGGTGGCGTTGTCCTCGACCAGCAGCACGCGCAGGCCTTCGAACAGCGGGGTGTCGGCCTCGACAGCGTCGGCGGCGGGCGCGGCGCAGGCGTCGGCCTCGATCTCCAGCCAGAAGGTCGAGCCTTGGCCCAGTTCGCTGGTGAAGCCGATCTCGCCGCCCATCAGCTCGGCCAGGCGGCGGCTGATCGACAGCCCCAGGCCCGAACCGCCGAAGCGGCGGGTGGTCGAGCCGTCGCCTTGCCGGAAGCGCTCGAACAGGCTCTTGCCGGCCTCCTCGTCGATGCCGACGCCGGTGTCGGTGATCTCAAAGCGCAGACGCAGCGTGTCATCGGTGCGCACGCCCGAGAGCCGCGCCACGACGCCGCCCTGCAGGGTGAACTTCACGGCGTTGCCCAGCAGGTTGAACAAGGCTTGGCGCAGGCGCAGCGGATCGGTGGCCGCCCAGCCCAGGTCGCCCGGCGCCTCGACCCGCAAGTAGAGGCCTTTCGCTTCGGCCTGCGGTCGCAGCATGTCGGCGACGCCGGCCAGCAGGTCGGCCGGATCGGCGGGCTCGGCGGCCAGCTCCAGCTTGCCGGCCTCGATCTTCGAGAAGTCGATGATGTCGTTCAGCAGCTCCGACAGCATCTCGCCGCAGCCCAGGGCCTCGTTCAGCAGGCGGCGGCCGTCGTCGGTCAGCTTCTCGTTCTTCAGCAGGTGCAGCACACCCAACACGCCGTTCATCGGCGTGCGGATCTCGTGGCTCATATTGGCCAGGAACTGGCTCTTGGTTTCGGCCGCGGACAGCGCCGCGTCGCGGGCCTCGACCAGCTCGGTGACGTTCTGGCTGATGCCGATCACGTCCCACACGTCGGGGCTGGAGCCGCGCACGCCGCGCCAGCCGCAGTGCATGTGGGCCCACTGGTTGTTGGCGGGATCGAGGTAGCGGTAGTCGATCACCCGGTGCTCGCCGGTGCGCAGGGTGTGGGAGAACGCCTCCCAGACCCGCTCGCGATCCTCGGCGTGGATCGACATCGTCATCTCGCTGACCGTCATGATCCGCACCCCGCCCTGCGGCGAGCTGGGCGTGGGGATGTCCTGCTCGAAGACGTAGACGCCCTTGCGCGGGTTGAAGCGCCAGACATAGACGCCGGCCTCGGTGCGGATCAGTTCGTTGGAGCGCTCGGCCTGTTGGCGGGCGATCTCGCGGGCGCGGTCCTCGCTATGGTCCTTGAAGACGATCAGCAGGCCGTCGTCGCCCTCGGCGCCCGGCAGGGTCTTGGACTGCGAGCGCACCCACAGCCAGCCGCCGCCCTTGCGGGCCAGGCGATGCTCGGCGCGGGCATGGCCGACCGTACGCAGGGCCGCGGCGATGCCGTGGATCACCTCGGTGTCGTGCAGGTGGAAGAAGTCGCGGATCGGCCGGCCCAGGGTCTCCTCGGCCGTCCAGCCGGTCAGGTCGGTCCAGGCCGGATTGACGCGGATGATGCCGTCGTTCCGCAGGACGACGAACAGGTCGAGGCTGCTCTGGAAGAACCAGTCGGCGGCCGCGGCTTCAATTGTGGAGGCTGCCTCGGTTTCCAAGGTCTTGCCCATCCCCGTTTCCTCGTCTTCAATCGATATCGCAGGATCGGGTAAAGTTTACGTTGCGGCAAAAGGCCTCGTCTTCGATTTCGATCCAACGGTACGCAAGCACGACCGCAAAAGGTCGGAAGGGGAGGCCAGGATTTTGAGTAAGCCGGAAACCGTGGGACTGTCGAGTGATCGACTGAAGCGCATCGATAGCTTCATCCAATCCAAGTATATCGACACTGGAAAACTGCCCTGCGCCCTGACTCAAGTCTGGCGGCGCGGCCAGCTGGCCCATAGCTCGGTGCTGGGCAGCGCCGATGTCGAGCGGGCGAAACCGCTGCGGGCCGACAGCCTGTTCCGCATCTACTCGATGACCAAGCCGGTCACGAGCGTGGCCTTCATGATGCTGGTCGAGGACGGGCTGGTGTCGCTGGACGACCCGGTGCACCGCTTCATCCCGGCCTGGCGCGACCTCGGCGTCTTCGCCGCCGGGGTCGAGGGGGCGTTCCAGACCTCGCGCACGGCCGAGCCGATGCGGACGATCGACCTGCTGCGCCACACCTCGGGCCTGACCTACGGCTTCCAGCAGCGGACCAATGTCGACGCGGCCTATCGCAAGCTGAAGCTGGACGGCGTCGATAGCGAAGGCGGGCTGCAGGCCTTCGTCGACACGCTGGGGACCGTGCCGCTGGAGTTCTCGCCGGGCACGGCCTGGAACTATTCCGTCTCGACCGACGTGCTGGGCTATCTGGTCGAGAAGATCTCGGGGATGCCGTTCGACGTCTTCCTGAAGACCCGCATCTTCGACCCGCTGAAGATGGTCGATACCGGCTTCTTCGTTCCGGACGGCCAGCGCGACCGCTTCACCGCCTGCTACGCCCTGACGCCCTCGGGCCGGGTGGTGCTGCAGGACGATCCGGAGAAGAGCCGGTTCCTCAAGGACCCGTCGGTGAAGTCCGGCGGCGGCGGCCTCGTTTCGACCGCCGACGACTACATGCGCTTCTGCCGCATGCTGCTGAACGGCGGCGAGCTGGACGGCGTGCGCCTGCTCAGCCCCAAGACCATCAAGCTGATGACCATGAACCACCTGCCGGGCGGCCAGGAGCTGGTCCAGGCGTCGAAGTCGCTGTTCAGCGAGGCGGTGTTCGAGGGTCTGGGCTTTGGTCTCGGCTTCGCCATGACCATCGACCAGGCGCGGACCAAGAACCTGGGCTCGCACGGCGAGTACTTCTGGGGCGGCATGGCCTCGACGGCGTTCTGGATCGATCCGGTCGAGGACCTGGCGGTGGTGTTCATGACCCAGCTGATGCCCTCGACCTCGTATCCGATCCGTCGGGAGCTGCGGACGCTGGTCTATTCGTCGTTCACCGAGAGCGCCGCCTAGACGCGAGAGCTAGCCTGCACTAGGTCGGCAGGCATGGGCGACGAGCGGTATCATCAGCAGCTCCGTGAGGAGAAGCGCCTGGCGGTGGTCGACGCCGCCATGGCGCTGTTCCTCGACCAGGGCTACGAGCGCACCTCGCTGGCCCAGATCGCCAAGCGGGCGGCGGTATCGACCGCGACCCTGTTCAAGCGCTACCCGACCAAGGCGGCGTTGCTGGAGGCGATCGTCGAGCGTTTCTGGTCGCACGAGACGGTCGGGGCGGCGGTGACGGGGCAGGGGGCGCCGCGCGACATGCTGCGGGCGTTCGGCCTGGACTATGGCCGTCGCATGCGTCGGCCGGAGATCCAGGCGCTGTACCGCCTGATCATCGCCGAGACCCCGCGCTTCCCCGACCTGGGCCGGCTGCTGTTCGACAAGGGCAAGGGCGCGTTTCTGGCGGATTTCGAGGCTTACCTCGTCTCCGCTGATGCGGCGGGCGATCTAGCGATCGATAGTCCCGAGACGGCGGCCTTGCAGTTCCTGGGGCTGGTCTCGGCCCGGGGCTTCTGGCCTGAGCTGCTGGGACCGGGCTGCGGCGGCGACGACGCGGCGCTGGAGGCCATCGTCGATGACGCCGTGGCGATGATGCTGGCGCGGTATGCGCCCCGCCCAGGTTAGCAACAAAGCTTGTCATCCCGGCCGCAGCGAAGCGGAGAGCCGGGACCCAGGGGCCACCGCGCTGGGCTTGGCCCCTGGGTCCCGGACAAGCGCTACGCGCTTTCCGGGATGACAAGAATGAGAAAGCACTACGCGTTCAACAGCCTTCCCCCATCCACCACGATCTCCGCGCCGACCGTCCAGGCCGACTCGTCCGAGGCCAGGTAGGTCACGGCCTGCGCCACCTCGTCCGCCGTGCCGTAGCGGCCGGCCGGGATCGTCGCGGTGATGTCGCGGGTCGCCTGCTCGCGATAGGCTTCCGGGATGCCCAGCTTGTCGAACAGCGGGGTGTCGATCGGTCCGCAGCTGACGGCGTTGAAGCGCACGCCGGCCGGCAGCAGTTCGCTGGACAGGGTCTTGCTGAACGACAGCATGGTCGCCTTGGTCGCGGCGTAGACGCTGGCGTTGGGCGTGCCGTTGTGGGCGAAGGCCGAGGCGTTGAGGATCACCGAGGCCGGGTTGGCCAGCACCGGGATCAGCGCCTGGATCAGGAAGAACGGGCCTTTGACGTTGATCGCGAACTGGCGGTCGAACTGCTCCTCGGTGAAGGCGGCGATCGGCTGCCACTGCGAGACGCCGGCGTTGATGAAGGCCACGTCCAGCTGGCCGAAGCGTTCCTGCACGGCCTTGGCCAGGTCGCGCTGCTGGGCGACGTCGGCGCTGTCGGCGCGGATCACCGCGACGTCTGGGCCGAGCTCGGCCTGGGCCTTGGCGATCGTGTCGGGATTGACGCCGGTGACGATCACCCGGGCGCCTTCGGCGACGAACGTCTTGGCGGTGGCCAGGCCGATGCCGGTGGTGCCGCCGGTGATCAGGGCGCGCTTGCCATGGAGTCGAGACATATCAGTTCCTTGCTGTAAGCCGCCCTGCGGGGAGAGGTGAGTTGAGCGACTTGCCGCTAGCTGGTGCGCCGCCGGCCAAGAGTCAAGTTAAGCGACTTATATCTCTTCTTCGCCACGAGGACCGGCCAAAAGAAAACGGCGCGGGAGAAGCTCCCGCGCCGAGTTGCGCTTTACCAAAGTCCGACGCATTGCGAGCAATACGTCACGCTCGCGGAATTCACCGACTTCGAAACGTCAGGACGCGTGCAAGCCGCGTCCAAAGCCCATGACTTCTCGCGAACGCCCTCCCCAGCGCGGATCATTCTCTCTGGAATTGTAGGTAAATGCGGCGCCAAGCAGCCCCTTGGCGCCGCATCCACCCCCACGGATGATCTCGGCTGAAACCGTAATTTCGAATTTGGAGTATGTGACGAAGTCCGTCAACGGGCCGTGCTTGATCTCCAGGCGCCGTCACGGAGGTCTGGACATCTTGGCCTGGGCGCAGCAGGCTGCTTCAAACAACCGTTCAAACTAGAAAACAGGGGTGGAAGCCGCCATGGCCGCGATCAACGCCGTCACCGATCTTTCCGTCGAAGGCGACATCGGCGTCGTCACGCTGAACTCGCCGCCGGTCAACGCGCTGTCGGCCGCCGTCCGCGAGGGCCTGAAGGGCGCGTTCGACGCGGCCATCGCCGATCCGGCCGTGCAGGCGATCGTGCTGATCTGCGAGGGCAAGACCTTCATCGCCGGCGCCGACATCACCGAGTTCGGCAAGGCCATGACCGGTCCCAGCTTGCAGGACGTCCAGAACGTCATCGAGAACTCGCCCAAGCCCGTGATCGCCGCGATCCACGGCACGGTGCTGGGCGGCGGCCTGGAAGTCGCCCTGGTCGCCCACTACCGCGTCGCCGTGCCCTCGGCCAAGGCCGGCCTGCCTGAGGTGAACATCGGCCTGCTGCCCGGCGCCGGCGGCACCCAGCGCCTGCCGCGCATCGTCGGCGTCGAGAAGGCGCTGGAGATGGTGACGACAGGCCAGCACGTGCCGGCCAAGGCGGCCCTGGCCATGGGCCTGTTCGACTCGATCGTCGAGGAAGGCGCGCTGCGCGACGGGGCCATCGCCTTCGCCCGCGTGGTGCTGGCCGAGGACCGGCCGCTGAACAAGGTCCGCGAGCTGAACGACAAGGTCGAGGCCGCCCGCGGCAAGCCCGAGATCTTCGCCGACTTCCGCAAGGCCAACGCCAAGAAGTTCCGCGGCTTCATGGCCCCGGAGAACAACATCAAGTGCATCGAGGCGGCGGTGAACCTGCCCTTCGAGGAAGGCCTGAAGGAAGAGCGCCGGCTGTTCATGGAGCTGATGACCGGCAGCCAGTCGGCCGCCCAGCGCTATGTGTTCTTCGCCGAACGCCAGGCCGCCAAGATCCCGGACGTGCCGGACGACACCGCCATCATCCCCGTCAAGAAGGTCGGCGTCATCGGCGCCGGCACCATGGGCGGCGGCATCTCGATGAACTTCCTCAACGCCGGCATCCCGGTGACGATCATCGAGGCCAAACAGGAGAACCTGGAGCGCGGCGTCGGCATCATCCGCAAGAACTACGAGAACACCGCCAAGAAGGGCCGCCTGACCCAGGACGACGTCGAAAAGCGCATGGGCCTGCTCACGCCCTCGATGAACCTGGAAGACCTGGCCGACTGCGACCTGATCATCGAGGCCGTGTTCGAGCTGATGGAGATCAAGAAGGAGGTCTTCGGCAAGCTGGACAAGATCGCCAAGCCTGGCGCGATCCTGGCCTCGAACACCTCGTATCTCGACATCGACGTGATCGCCGCCTCGACCTCGCGCCCGGAAAGCGTGATCGGCCTGCACTTCTTCTCGCCGGCCAATGTCATGCGCCTCTTGGAAATCGTGCGCGGCGAGAAGACCGACAAGTCGGTGATCGCCACCGCGATGCAGATCGGCAAGAAGATCGGCAAGGTCGCGGTGCTGGTCGGCAACTGCCACGGCTTCGTCGGCAACCGCATGCTGGCCCAGCGTCAGCGTGAGGCCCAGAAGCTGATCCTGGAAGGCGCCATGCCCTGGGACGTCGACCGGGTGCTGTACGACTTCGGCCTGCCGATGGGGCCGTTCGCGATGAGCGACCTCGCCGGCCTCGACATCGGCTGGGACCCGGCCAAGACCTCGTCCTCGACCGTGCGTGAAGTGCTGTGCGAGATGGACCGTCGCGGCCAGAAGAACGGCAAGGGCTTCTACGACTACGACGAGAACCGCAACGCCAAGCCGTCGGCCGAGGTCGAGCAGGTGATCCGCGACTTCGCCGAAAAGCGCCAGATCCAGCGCCGCGAGATCACCGACCAGGAGATCCTGGAACGCTGCCTCTACCCGATGGTCAACGAAGGCGCGAAGATCCTGGAAGAGGGCAAGGCCATCCGGGCGTCCGACATCGATATCGTCTGGATCAACGGCTACGGCTGGCCGGTCTATCGCGGCGGCCCGATGTTCTGGGGCGAGCTGGTGGGCCTGGACAAGGTGCTGGCCGGGATGAAGGCGTTCCAGGAGAAGCACGGCGACGACTTCAAGCCGTCGGCGCTGCTGGAGCGGCTGGTGGCCGAGGGCAAGGGGTTCAAGGACGCCTGAGCCTGATCTCCCTCCCCCTTGATGGGGGAGGGTAGGGT
>NZ_JBWKZF010000041.1:0-31928 GCF_059424195.1 Caulobacter sp. GW456-12-1-14-TSB4 | reverse complement strand
CCACCCTACCCTCCCCCATCAAGGGGGAGGGATCATGAAACAGGGCCATCATGCCTTGGCCTCCGGCGTGCGCTTCGCCAGGACCGCCTGGATCGCGATGGCGATGAAGGTCAGGTACATCAGCACGAACGACATGGCCGCGCCGAAGGGCCAGTCGTTGGCGCGCTTGAACTGGCGCTCGATGACGTTGGCGATCATCTGGCTGTCGGGGCCGCCCAGCAGGTCGGGCGTGAGGTACGCGCCCAGCGCCGGGATGAAGGTGATCAGGATGCCGGACGCGATGCCCGGCAGCGCCAGCGGCACGACCACCTTGAACAGGGTCCGCATGTGCCCGGCGCCGAGGTCGAGACTGGCCTCCAGCAGCGACTTGTCCAGCCGGTCCAGGGCCGAATAGAGCGGCAGCACCATGAAGGGCAGGTGGACGTAGACGAGGCCCAGGATCACCGCGAAATTGTTGTGCAGCAGCTCCAGCGGCTGGAAGTCGCCCAGCGGCTGGAGCCCGACCAGCGTGGCCAAGCCGCTCCCGCCTTTCCACAGCCACTCCAGGCCCTGGTTGGCGAAACCCTCGGTGCGCAGCACGGCGATCAGGGCGTAGGTGCGGATCAGGAGGTTCGTCCAGAACGGCAGCATGATCAGCAGCAGCAGCCAGGTCTTGGCCTTGTCGGACGCGAAGGTGATGGCCAGGGCCACGGGGAAGCCGATGACCAGGCACAGGAACGTCGTCAGCCCCGCCACCCAGGCCGACTTCAGGAAGATCTTCAGGTACAGCGGCTCGATCGCGCGGGCGTAGTTGTGGAACGTGCCGCTGATGGCGATCTCGGTCAGGCCGGCGTTGTGACCGAAGCTGTAGGCCCAGACGATCGCCATGGGCGCGAGGAAGAACAGCACCAGCCACACCAGCGGCGGTCCCAACGCCGCGGCGAAGACGGCTTTCGCCTGTTTCCAGGATTGTTCCATCGGGAGCTTCTCTCCCTTCCCCCTTGATGGGGGAAGGGCGGGGTTGGGGGTGAAAGCGTGTCAGGACTTGGCGAGGCCGGGGTGACATCCACCGTGGGTGTCACCCCATCCCCAACCCTTCCCCATCAAGGGGAAGGGAGCCGGATCATGCCGCCCGCACCCGCGTGATGATTTCCTCGTACAGGCTGGCCTTCTCGGCTCCCTCAAACGCCCCGTACTCGCACTTGGCCATCACGTCGGCCGGCGGGAAGATCACCTTGTTCTCGCGGTAGCTCTCCGGCATCAGCGCCTTGGCCGCCGCGTTCGGGGTCGGGTAGAGGATCGTCTTGGTGATCTCGGCCCCGGCCTGGGCGTCCAGCAGGTAGTTGATGAAGGCGTGGGCGTTGTTGGGCCGCGGCGCGCCCTTCGGGATGCACAGGGTGTCGCTGTTGATCAGCGAACCTTCCTTGGGCACCACGAAGTCGAGGTCCGGGTCGTCCTTCATCACCTGGGCGATGTCGCCATTGTACTCCAGCACCAGATCGACCTCGCCCGAGACCAGCAGGTCCTGGCCGTTGTCGTCGTGGAAGGCCTTCACGAACGGCTTCTGCTTGATCAGCATCTGCTCGATCTTCGGCAGCATGTCGGCCGGGATGTCGTTGACGCTGTGGCCCAGATACTTGGCGGCCAGGCGCACCAGGTCGGCGCTTTCCGACAGCAGGGCGATGTGGCCCTTGTACTTGTCGCTGTCGAACAGCCACTTCCAGCTGTCGGGCACGCCCTGGACCTTGCTCTTGCGATAGCCGATGCCCAGCAGCAGCCAGGTGTAGGGCATCGAGTATTTCCGGCCCGGGTCGAAGTCCGGGTTCAGGAACGACGGATCCAGGTTCTTCATGTTCGGGATCTTGGCGTGGTCCAGCACCTCGAGCATGCCGGCCTGCCCCATGCGGGTGACGAACTCGTTCGACGGCACGATCACGTCGAAGCCCGGATTGCCTGCCTTGAGCTTGGCGAACAACTCGTCGTTCGTCGCGAACAGGCTCATGTTCACGTCGATGCCAGACGCCTTCTTGAAGTCGCCCAACGTGGTCTCACCGATATAGGTGTCCCAGTTGTAGAAGTTCAGCTTGGGCTCTTCGCCGTTCGCCCCGGTAGCCTTGGGCTTCTCGCCGCAGGCCGTGAAGCTGAGGCCGATCGCCGCCGCCCCGAAGGCCGTCAGCAGCGAGCGCCGCGAGGCCCCGCCATTACGATATCCGCTCATCGAAACTCCCTCATGTTTCGCGCCAAATCGATGAAGACTCTTGTTCCATCCTTTTTATTCCCGCCCCACAGCGCCATCAGGCGTTGCGGAGGTACCAGTCGAAATCGAGCTCGGTGACCACCTCGAAGAACCGCGCCTGTTCGGTACGCTTGACCGAGACGAACATGTCCACGAAGCGGTCGCCGAGGTAGTCGCGCAGGACCTCGGATTTCTCGAAGAGATCGACCGCCGCGAACCAGTTGGCCGGCAGCCGCGACTTCTCCTTGGCCGCCGCCGCATAGCCGTCGCCGACCACCGCCGGGCCCGGATCGATCTTGTTCGTCAGGCCGTGGTGGGCGCTGGCCAGCAGCACGGCCATGACCAGGTACGGATTGCCGTCGGCCCCGGCCACGCGGTGCTCGACATGGCGCGTCTTGGCCGGACCGGCCGGGACGCGCAAGGATACGGTGCGGTTGTTGACGCCCCAGGTGGCGGCGACCGGCGCGTAGGAATTGGCCTTGAAGCGGCGATAACTGTTGGCGTTCGGCGCCAGGATCGCCATGCCGTCCCCCAGCAGCGCCTTCATGCCGCCGATGGCGTGCTTGAGCATTGCCGAGCCTTCGATGTCCTCGGCGGCGCACAGGTTGTTGCCGTCCGCATCGTTAAAGCTGACATGGACGTGGAAGCCATTGCCCGCGCGGTCGGCCCACGGCTTGGCCATGAAGGTCGCCTCGACCCCGTGGCGCAAGGCGACGCCCTTGGCCATGCGCTTGTACAGCAGGGCGTCGTCGCAAGCTCTCAAGGCGTCGGGTTTGTGCTTCAGGGTCAGCTCGACCTGGGCCGGGGCGAACTCTGAGATCGCGCCTTCTAGCGGCACGCCGATCACGTCGGCGGTGTCCCACAGCTCGCGCAGGAACGGGGCATGGGCCTCCAGCTCGGGCAGGCCGTAGACCTGGATGCCGGTGGGGCGCAGGCCGGTCTGCATCGACTTGGCTGGTTGCAGCTCACCGTTCGGGCCGCGCTGCAGATCGACAAGGTAGTATTCCAGCTCGCAGGCCGCGACCGGCGTCAGGCCATCGGCGGCGTAGCGGTCCAGCACCCGTTGCAGCACGTGGCGCGGGTCCAGATCGTTCGCCGTCCCGTCCAGCTCGTACATCGACAGCATGACCTGGGCGACGTCGGGGCCCAGCCATGGCGCCAGGGTCAGGGTCCCCGGCACGGGCCGCGCACGGCGGTCGGCGTCGCCGTCTTCCCAGACCAGGCCGGTGTCCTCGCAATCGGCGCCGTTGGTGTCGACCACCAGCACCGAGCCCGGCAGGAAGCGGCCGTAGTCGTAGATCGCCTCCAGCTCATGCACCCGCAGCCGCTTGCCGCGCGGCACGCCGGTCATGCTGGTGAAGAACACATCGACGAACCGCACCTGCGGGTGGGCGGCGAGGAAGTCGCGGCATTCCTGGATATCGGCTACGGCGCTCATACGTCCCCCATCGCGATCGCGAAGCCGTCCACGGCCGCGACCAGCCGGTCGATCGCCGCGTCGTCGGTGACGGGCGAGACCAGCATCATGTTGTGGAAGGGCGCGATCAGGACGCCCCGGTTGATCAGCCACAGATGGAGCGCGTCCACCGCCTGGTGGTCCAGCGCTTTCCGCATGGCGGCGGCATTCTTCGGTGGAGGATCGGCGAAGACCAGTTCGACGCGCGCGCCGACATGGGCGACGGACCACGGCAGGCGGCGCGCGGCGATCACGGCCTTGAGGCCGGCGACCAGGCGGTCCGCGCCGGCCAACATCCTGGCGTAGGCCGCGTCGGTCATCACCTCGGACAGCATCGCCCGCATGGCGGCCATGGCCAGGGCGTTGCCCGACAGCGTGGTGCCGATGCCGGACTGGCCCGGACCGATCCGCTGCTGGGCCTTGTCCATCCGCACCGAGAGCTCGGCCGTGACGCCCCAGACGGCGGCGGGAATACCGCCAGCGACGGCCTTGCCCAGGACGAAGACGTCGGGCTCCAGGTCGTGGGCTTTCGTATAGCCGCCGGGGCCGGTCGAGATCGTGTGGGTCTCGTCGATGATCAGCAGCGTTCCGGCGTCGCGGGTCAGCTGACGCAGGGCCTCGTGGAAACCGGGCTCGGGCAGGATCATCCCGCAGTTGGTCATCACCGGCTCGGCCAGCACGGCGGCGACATCGCCCGGCGCGAGGGCGGCTTCCAGGGCCTCAAGATCGTTGAACGGCACGACGCGGGTCGTGCTGGTCAGGTCGTGGACCTGGCCCAGCAGGCCCGGCTTCATCGTCGAGGCGCCGTCCTTCAGCACCACGAAGGCGTCGTCGACCATGCCGTGGTAGCAGCCGTCGAACACCAGCACGACCGGCCGCTGCGTCACCGCTCGCGCCCAGCGGATCGCCGCGCGGTTGGCGTCGCTGGCCGTGGTCGCCATCTGCCACAGCGGCAGGCCGAAGCGCTCGGCCAAGAGCTTGCCGACGATCACCCCCGAGGCGGTCGGCAGCATGAACCCCGCTCCGCGCTTGATCTGGTCAGCGACGGCGGCCGCCACCGAGGCGTCGCCATGGCCGAACATGGCCGGCGTGTCGCCCAGGCAGAAGTCGTCATAGAGCTTGCCATCGACGTCGGTGACCTGCGCGCCGACGCCTTGCGCGGCGAAGATCGGCGACGGCGACGCCCAGTCGTTCATCCAGTGCATCGGCGCGCCGCCGCGCCAGACGCCGGCGGCGGCCTTGGCCATCGCCGCCGATCGCGGATGCTCCGCCGTGAACCGCGCGCGCTCGGCGGCGATCAGGTCGGACAGTCCGGAACGGGCGGCGACGGCTACGCTCATGCCACCCCGCCGAAGCAGAGGTACTTGGTCTCCAGATACTCATCCAAACCCTCGGACGAGCCCTCGCGGCCCAGGCCGCTTTCCTTCACGCCGCCGAACGGTGCGACCTCGGTGGAGATCAGGCCTTCGTTGATGCCGACCATGCCGGCCTCGATCGCCTCGGCCACGCGCCAGCAGCGGGCGACGTCCTGGCTGTAGAAGTACGACGCCAGCCCGAACGGCGTGGCGTTGGCCAGATGGATGGCCTCCTCCTCGGTGTGGAACTTCACGATCGGGGCGACGGGGCCGAAGATCTCTTCCTGGAACAAGCGCATGTCCGGCGTCGCGCCGCTGAGCACGGTCGGTTGGTAGAACAGCCCGCCCAGGTCGTGGCGATCGCCGCCGACGACGACCTTGGCCCCGCCTTCGACCGCCTCGCGCACCAGACTCTCGACCTTGGCGATGGCCTTGTCGTTGATCAGCGGGCCGATCACCACGCCCTCGCCCGTGCCCGGCCCGACCTTCATCGCCGCGACCTTCTCGGCCAGCCGCGCGACGAAGGCGTCGTGGATGCCGGCCTGGACGATCAGGCGGTTGGCGCAGACGCAGGTCTGGCCGGTGTTGCGGTATTTGCTGGCGATGGCGCCGTCGACGGCGGCCTCCAGGTCGGCGTCGTCGAACACGATGAAGGGCGCGTTGCCGCCCAGCTCCAGGGAGAGCTTCTTCATCGTGCCGGCGCACTGCTGGTAGAGGATCTTGCCCACCGGCGTGGAGCCGGTGAACGACAGCTTGCGCACCCGGCCGTCCTCGCACAGGGCCTTGCCGATGCCGGCCGAGTCCTTGCCGGTGACGACGTTCAGCACGCCCGCCGGCACCCCCGCCTCGACGGCCAGCCGGGCGATGGCCAGCGCGCACAGCGGCGTCTCGGCGGCTGGCTTGACCACCACGGTGCAGCCGGCGGCCAGGGCCGGCCCGACCTTGCGGGTGATCATGGCGATCGGGAAGTTCCACGGCGCGATGGCCGCGCAGACCCCGATCGGCTGCTTGATCGACATCAGCCGCTTGCCGGGCATCGGGGTCGGAATGGTGTGGCCGTAGCCGCGCTTGGCCTCGTCGGCGAACCAGTCGATGAACGCCGCGCCATAGGCCACCTCGCCCTTCGACTCCGCCAGCGGCTTGCCCTGCTCGGCGGTCATCAGCCGGGCCAGGTCGTCGGCGTGGGCGAGCATCAGGTCGCTCCACTTGCGCAGGATCGCGCCCCGCTCCTTGGCGGTCTTGGCCGCCCAGGTCGGGAAGGCCCGATGCGCCGCCTCGATCGCCACCCGCGTCTCGCCGGGACCCAGGTCGGCGACCTGCGCGATCACCGTCCCGTCGGCCGGGTTCAGCACCTCGAAGGTGGCGTCGCCCTCGATCCAGAGGCCGTCGATGAAGGCTTCGGTTTCAACGAGATTCAGGCGGGTCATGCAGGGCTACCTCAGCGTCACGGACACCGACTTCAGGTCGGCGTACTTGTGCAACGCATGAAGGCTGCGGTCGCGGCCAAAGCCCGACTGCTTGAAGCCCCCGAACGGCATGGTGATGTCGCAGGCGTCCCAACCATTGACCCAGACCAGACCCGCCCTCAGCCGCCTGGCTCCACGCAGGGCGCGGTTGATGTCGGACGTCCACAGGCCCGCGGCCAGGCCGTAGACGGTGTCGTTGGCCAGCTGGATCGCCTCGTCCTCGGACTTGAAGCTCATCACCCCCAGCACCGGACCGAACACCTCCTCGCGGGCCAGGGTGTGGTCGGCCTCCAGGCGGTCGAAGATGGTCGGCTCGACATAGAAACCGCCGCTGTCCTGGCGGATGCGCTGGCCGCCCAGCACACGCCGCGCGCCCTGGCTATCGGCGGTGGCGATGTAGTCCAGGGCGGTGTTCATCTGCCGCTCGCTGACCATGGCCCCGAACTGGGTGGTCGGATCCAGCGGGTCGCCGACGACCATGCCCTTGGCCACGGCCACGACCTTCTCCAGGAACTCGTCCTTGATCGAGGCCTCGACCAGCAGGCGCGAGGCGGCGGTGCAGACCTCGCCCTGGTTATAGAACACGCCCCAGGCGGCGGCCTGCGCGGCGGCGTCCAGGTCCGGGCAGTCGGCGAAGACGATCTGGGGCGACTTGCCGCCCAGCTCCAGGCTGACGCGCTTGAGGTTCGAGCGGGCGGAATATTCCATCAGCTTGCGGCCCACGGGGCCCGAGCCGGTGAAGGCGATCATGTCGACGTCGTTGGACAGCGCCAGCGCCTCGCCGGCGACACCGCCGAGGCCGGGGACCACGTTGAGCACCCCTGCCGGGAGCCCGGCTTCAAGGGCCAGCTCGCCCAGCTTCAGGGCCGTCAGCGGCGACTGCTCGGCCGGCTTCAGGACCACGGAATTGCCCATGGCGAGCGCGGGAGCGACCTTCCACATCGCCATGTGCAGCGGGAAGTTCCACGGCACGATCGCCCCGATCACGCCCAGCGGCTCATGCACCGCGTAGCTCAGGCGATCGGCCGGCGAGGCGCCGACCTCGCCATAGACCTTGTCCAGCGCCTCGGCGTACCAGCGGCAGGTGTTGATCGCCAGCGGCACGTCGACATTGCGGGCGTCGCTGATCGGCTTGCCGACGTCCAGGCTCTCCAGCAGCGCCAGCTCCTCGGCGTCGCGCTCCATCAGCTCGGCGAGGCGGAACAGCACCTTCTTCTTGGCGCGGGGGCCCTGATCGCGCCAACGGCCGTCCTCGAAGGCGGTGCGGGCGGCGAACACGGCCAAGGCCACGTCCTCGGCCTGGCAGGCGGCCACCAGGTTCAGCACCTGGCCGTCGCGCGGCGAAACGTTGTGGAAGGTCGCCCCCGAGACGGCCTCGACCCGCGCGCCATCGATCACCGCCAGACTGGGCAGCTCCAGGCGAGCGAGGCGGTCGGTGATGTCGGCGGGCAGGGTCACGCGGGGAAATCCGTACTGATTGTGATCACAGTTTTACGACGACGAGGACGTGTCAAGCTTCCGACTTACGGGCCGGCGTCCACCGCCGCGCGCATCTTGTCCATGCCTTCGGAAAGGTCAGCGGCGATGGCGCGGCGGGCGCCGTCCGCGTCACCGACCTTCAGGGCCGCGATGGCCTCGGCGTGGCGATCGGCGGCCAGGCCGTCCGAGCCGACCCGGCCGAACACCACCCGCATGAACGGCCCGACCTGCAGCCACAGGCCGCCGGCCATCGACAGCAGCACCTCCGCCCCCGCCCGCTCGTAGAGGGCGAAATGGAAGGCGTGGTTGGCGGTCATGTAGCGATCGACATCGCCCAGCCGCAGAGCCTCGTCGACCTCGGCGTCGATGGCCTGCAGCTGGCGAACCAGGCTGGCGTCGGCGTTCTTCGTGGCGCGGGCGGCCAGCTCCGGCTCGACCCACAGCCGGGCCAGGGACAGCTGCTCCAGCCGGTCGGCGGTGAGCGACGGCACGGACAATCGCTTGTTGGCCGGATTGATCGCCAGGGCCCGCTCGGCCACCAGACGGCGGACGGCGTCACGCACCGGCATCGGCGAGACGCTCAGCTCGGCGGCCAGGCTGCGCAAGGACACGCCCTTGCCCGGCGCGATGCGGCCGGTGATCAGCGCCTGGCGGATGGCCTCGTACACCTGGTCGTGGACGGCTTGGGAGTCGGCCAGAGGACGTCGAGCTTTGATCATCTAACCCCTCCCCCCGTCTTCCCGGCGCCACGGGTCGTGCTTCGCACGCCCGAGCATAAACTCCAGCCGGGACCCAGATCCCAAAGCGCTTGTGCTGATGGGATAGGCGCCGCGCTCATGGAACCCACTCCAGCGCTCTTCCATCTGGGCCCCGGCTTTCGCCGGGGAGACGGATGAAAGAAGTGCTCTTCCGAAGAAGATCAAATTGCGATCACAATGCAATCCCCAGAAGGAGTTCTCCCGCCATGCCCGACTTCGGCGCCAACGACCTCGACGCCTTCTGGATGCCGTTCACGCCGAACCGGCGGTTCAAGAGCAACCCGCGCATGCTCTCGTCGGCCAGCGGCATGCTCTACAAGACTCCGGAGGGCCGCGAGGTGCTGGACGCCACGTCCGGCCTCTGGTGCGTCAACGCCGGCCATGACCGTCCGAAAATCCGCGAGGCTATCCAACGCCAAGCGGCCGAGATGGACTACGCGCCGTGCTTCAACATGGGCCACCCGCTGGCCTTCCAGTTCGCCTCGCGCCTGGCCCAGGTGACGCCCAAGGGCCTGGACCGCATCTTCTTCACCAACTCCGGCTCGGAATCGGTCGATACCGCCCTGAAGATTGCGCTCGCCTACCACCGCGCCCGGGGCAAGGGCACCAAGACCCGACTGATCGGCCGCGAGCGCGGCTATCACGGCGTTGGCTTCGGCGGCATCTCGGTCGGCGGCATCCCGACCAACCGCAAGTACTTCGGGTCCTTGCTCACCGGCGTCGACCACCTGCCCCACACTCACGGCGTGCCCGGCAATCTGTTCGCCAAGGGCCAGCCCGAGCACGGCGCGCACCTGGCCGACGACCTGGAGCGAATCGTCGCCCTGCACGACGCCTCCAACATCGCCGCCGTGATCGTCGAACCGGTGGCCGGCTCGACCGGCGTATTGGTCCCACCCAAGGGTTATCTCGAACGCCTGCGGGCGATCTGCGACAAGCATGACATCCTGCTGATCTTCGACGAGGTGATCACCGGCTTCGGACGCCTCGGCGCTCCGTTCGCCGCCGACCGCTTCGGCGTCACGCCCGACCTGATCTGCATGGCCAAGGGCCTGACCAACGCTGCGGTCCCGTGCGGCGCGGTCGCCGCCTCGACCAGGATCTACGACACCATGCTCGAAGGCGCCGACGCCCCGATCGAGCTCTTCCACGGCTACACCTATTCGGCCCACCCGCTGGCCTGCGCGGCGGGTCTGGCGACGCTGGAGACCTACCAGGAGGACGACCTCTTCGCTCGCGCCGCGTCGATGGAGGCCTACTGGCAGGAGGCCATGCATTCGCTGCGGGACGCCCGCCACGTCATCGACATCCGCAACCTCGGCCTCGTCGCCGGCATCGAGCTGTCGCCCCGCGACGGCGCCCCGACGGCCCGCGCGCTGGAGACCTTCGAGACCTGCTTCGACGAAGGCCTGCTGATCCGCGTCACCGGCGACATCATCGCCCTGTCGCCGCCGCTGATCCTGGAGAAGGGCCACATCGACCGCATGGTCGAGACGATCCGCAAGGTGCTGGCCAAGGTCGACTAAGCCCTTGCCGCATTTGTCCTTAGGACAAATGCGCAAAGCCCCTTGTCGTCCGGGGGCGAACACAGCAAGCCTCCCGCGCAACAACGAAAAAGGGGCGTGGGAGGCCCTGATTGCGCATGACGACGACCGCCGCCGCGACCTCGACCAACGCCACTGCTCCGGCCAAGAGCCACTACGTCATCCTCGACGGGTTGCGCGGGGTCGCCGCCCTGATGGTGGTGGTGTTCCACCTGTTAGAGGCCCACAACGGCGGCGACGCACACAAGCAGATCATCAACCACGGCTACCTGGCGGTGGACTTCTTCTTCCTGCTGTCGGGCTTCGTGGTCGCCTACGCCTATGACGACCGCTGGGGCGGGATGAGCATCGGGGCGTTCTTCAAGCGGCGGCTGGTGCGCCTGCAGCCGATGATCATCGTCGGCACGCTGATCGGCGCGGCCCTGCTGACCTTCCAGCACTATTCGCTGTTCCCGAAGCTGGCCAACATCACGACCTTGCAAGTGCTGGTCATGGTGCTGCTGGGCTTCGTGATGATCCCGGTGACCCCGGCGGTCGAGCCGCGCGGCTGGGGCGAGATCTATCCGCTGAACGGGCCGCAGTGGTCGCTGTTCTACGAGTATGTCGCCAACATCCTCTACGCCGTGGGCCTGCGGAAGCTGTCGAACCGCTGGCTGGGCGCGCTGGTGGCGGTGTCGGCGGCGGCGCTGGTCTATCTGCTGACGCGCGGTCCGCGCGGCGACGTGATCGGCGGCTGGGCGCTGGACGCCAGCGGCATCCAGATCGGCCTGACGCGGGTGATGTTCCCGTTCTTCGCCGGCGTGCTGCTGATGCGCCTGGGCAAGCGGATCAAGGTCCCCAGCGGCTTCGCCGTCTGCAGCCTGCTGCTGATCGTGGGCCTGTCGCTGCCGCGCTTCGGCGGTGAAGAGCGCCTGTGGCTGAACGGCCTCTACGAGGCGGCCGTCATCATCCTGCTGTTCCCGCTGATCGTCGCCATCGGCGCGGGCGAGAAGGATGTCGATGGTCCCAGCGTGCGGATCGCCCGGTTCTTCGGCGACCTCTCCTACCCGCTCTACATCACCCACTATCCGCTGATCTACATCTACACCGGCTGGGTCGTGGACAAGAAGATCGGCCCCGCCCAGGGCGCGCTGGTCGGAGCTGGCGTGTTCGTGCTGGCGGTGACGATCGCCTGGGCCAGCCTCAAGCTCTATGACGAGCCGGTGCGGCGCTGGCTGGCGAAGAAGGTCCTCGCCAAGGCCTAACGGCGCGGCTGGTAAGACATCGCCACGTCGCACCGCTCGTAGCGCGCGCCGAACATCGCCATGATCTCGGCGTCGTGCACGAAGCCCAGCTTCTCATAGAGATGGATGGCCGCCGCGCACTTGCGGTTGGTCAGCAGATAGACCTTGTCCATGCCTAAGCTGGCGGCGCGTTCCAGGGTCTTGGCCAGCAGGTATTCGCCGGCCTTCAGGCCCCGGGCGCTGGCCAGGACGCCCATCTTGGTCAGCTCGACCCAGCCGTCCTTGGAGACCATCAGGGCGCAGGTGCCGACCACGCCCAGTTCGGCCGTCTCGGCGAACAGCACCACACCGCCCTTGTCGAGGATCAGCTCGCGCGGCTTGGACAGCAGGGCGATGTCGTTTTCCTCCAGGGCGAACATCTCCTCGATCCACTCGGCGTTGATCCGATAGAAAGCCTCGGCGAGATCGTCGGAGAAGTCGCGCGCCCACAGGGTCGGCGCGCCGGCCGCCTGAATACGGGTCAGCAGCGAGGCCTCGTCCAGCCGCTGCTCGACCTTGGCCAGGCCCTGCATGAAGTCGCCAGTCAGAGCCTCGACCAGCTGCGCGGCGGCTGGCTCGATGCGCGGCAAGAGCTCGGTCTGCACCCGGACCATCAGCGCCTCACCGGCCGGCGTCAGAGCCAGCGACTTGGAGCGCGCGTCGCCCGGCATGGGCCTCGCCTCGACGAACGCGCTCAGCCCGCCCAGGGCGCGCGTCACGGTCGGCTGGGCCAGTTGCAGACGCTGGGCCAGCTCGCCCACCGAGATCGGACCGTGCAGGCGGATGGTCATCAGCAGCGACATCTGGGCCGGCTGCACCGGCAGATCGAGATAGCGCGCCACCTCGGCGGCGTCGGCCTGCATCCGCTCGGCCAGGCGCTTGAGCCGGCTGCCCAGGAAGCCCACGCCAAACCCCGCCAGCAAATCGTTGTCCATCGCCGCCTCCACATTCATAGCGCGCTATATAGCTAGCTATGAAAGGGACATATTGGCAAGGCCGATTACATTCGGAATGGCGGCGCGACGACGCAACGCACCTGGCCGTTCAGGACCGTGACCGACGCCGCCCGCGCGCCGGTCAGGTCGTAGAACCAGTTCCGGCCGCCTTGCGACACGACCAGATAGTCCGGCGCGCCGAACTTGCAGACGGGATAGCGGACCTTGGCCCCATCGATACGGTCGATCAGGTGCGTGCAGGTCATCGTCCCGCCCAACCGCCGGTACAGCGCCTCGTCATAGGGCGTGGCCTGGGGCAATCGGCGCGAGCTCTTGAACAGCATAGGATCCAGCGGCGCGCAGGGCGGGCCGTCGATGCGCCAGAACACGTCCCGCGCCGCCTGCTCGGCGCGATCGTGACGCGCCATGATCTCGAAGCCCACGCCGATCAGGATCGCGAAGCCAACGGCGACGATCACCCAGCGCCAGCGGCTAGGCGCGCGGCCTTCCAAGGGCAGCTTGCCGATATGAACCTGGTCCGTCGCCATAGCCGAACTCACATATGTAATTTGATGTACGTATGTAAATCACGGCGCCAGGATTGTCACTAGAGAGAACATCGATCACCACGCTTGACGCGATCTCGTTACATTTGTAGCGTACTCACGACATCACCGAGGTTGACCACCCATGACCGAGCCCTCCGACCTGGAACTGGAAGTGCTGAAGGCCTTCTGGCGCGGCGGCGCGATGAGCGCCCGCGAGGCGCAGGGCCTGATCGAGCCCGAGCTGGGCTGGAGCGCCTCGACCACCCGCACCGTGCTGGAGCGGATGGTGGCCAAGGGCCTGCTGGTCCGCCGCTCGGTGCATGGCCTGGCGGTCTATGAGGCCCAGAAGGCCAAGGTCGATGTGATCGGCGGCGTGCTGAACCGCCTGCGCGGCCTGCTGGAGATCGACGGCCGGCTCCCCGCCTCCGCCTTCGCCGGCAGCCAGATCCTGTCCGAGACCGAGATCGAGGAACTGGAAGCCCTGCTCAACACCAGCAAGGAGCAGAAGTGATGCATCCGCTGCTGACCTCCACCGCCCTGGGCCTGATCGCCGCCTGGCCTGTCGGCGCCCTGGGCCTGGGCCTGGGCCGCCTGGTCGAGCGCCTGACCGACGACCCGCGCCCGCGCGCCGCCGCCTGGAGTCTGGCCTACGCCCTGCCCGCCGGCGCCCTGGCCGCCACCATCGCCCTGACCTTCTCGCCGGCCTCCATCCAGAGCGCCGCCCCCACCGCCGCGATCGTTCCCGGGCCTGTCCGTATGGCCGTGTTCGAGATGACCACGAACACCATCGCACAGGCGCCCGTCGCCCCCGCCTGGGAGCCTTCGCCCGCCCTGACCAACGGCCTGGCCTGGAGCCTGGTCGGCCTGTCCGCCGCCGGCCTGCTGGCGCGCGGCTGGCGCTGGAACCGGGGTCGCCGTCGTCTGGCCAAGGTCCGCGCCGCCGCCGAGCCATGCCAGGACTACGCTTTGGTCGAGGCCATCCGCGTCCGCGCCGCCGGGCTGCGGGTCCACGCGCCGCGCGTGAAGATCAGCGCCGCCGTCTCCGAGCCTCTGCTGGCTGGGGCCCGCCGCCCGGTGATCCTGCTGCCCAAGACCCTGGTGGAAGCCGCCGACACGCGCCGCCTCGAGCTGGTCTGCGGCCACGAACTGGCCCACCTGCGCCGCGGCGACAACTGGCGCATCCCGGCCGAGGAAGCCCTGGCCGGCCTCTTCTGGCTGGTCCCGCCGGTCGCGGCCCTGCGCGGCCGGATGCTGGCGGCTCGCGAAGCCGTCTGCGACCTGACCGCCCTGGACGGCGCCGCGCCGGAAGCCCGCCGCGACTATGCCCGCGTGCTGGTCGAGGCGCTGAAGATGAACGCCCAACCCTCGCCGCAGTCGGCCTTCACCGGGCGAGATCGCAACCTGGCGGCCCTGCGCCTGTCGGCGATCCTGCAGCCGCAGGGGCGGGCCTCGGCCTTGCGCGTCGGCATGGCGCTGGCCCTGGGCGGCGCCCTGACCGCCGCCACCGGTTTCGGCTCGCTGGCCCTGGCCGAGCAGGCCCGCCGCCTGGCCCCGCCGCCCTCGCCAGAGACCGTCGCGGCCGCTGAAGCGGTCTCCGCCGTCGCCGCCGAGGACGCCGCGCCCGCCGCTGAAGCCGCTCCGGCCGCCGAAGCCCGCGCCGCGACGCCGGCCGCCGAGGCCGAGCCCATGATCGCCGAGGCCGCCCCGGCAATGGAAGCCAAGGCGCCTCTGGCCGCGCTCGCCCCGATGGCGCCCATGCAGGTGCGCGTCGGTCCTGACCCGCATCCCAATCCGAACCCCAACTCGAACCGCAATTCCAATTCGAATCCGCGCCCCGATCCGCGCCCGAACCCTCAGCCCAATCCCCAACCCAACCCGCAACCTCGCGGTCAGTCGAAGCTGGATCGGATCGAGATCATGGCGGACACCCAAGAGGCCTCGCTGAAGGAGGACAAGACCGTCTTTATCGGCGGCGTCACGGTGCGCGGTCGGCTCAATCCGGTGAACGTGGTCGTCAACGTCAACGACGTGAAGGCCTCGCCCTGGTTCCAGCCCGCCGACCTGCGCGAAGGCGTCATCGAGCGGCTGGAGGTGATCAACGCCAAGTCCGGCGATCCCGTCGTCAACATCACGCTGAAATAGCCACGCGCTCGCGGAGTGATCCCATGAACCCGATCTTCGCCTCCGCCGCCCTGGGTCTGGTCGCCGCCTGGCCGGCCAGCGGTCTGGGCTGGCTGCTCGGCAAGGCCGCCGACCAGCTGACCGGCGATCCCCTGCCCCGGGCCAAGACCTGGAACCGCGCCGTCGCCCTGCCTCCGGCCATGCTGGCCGCGATGGTCGGCGTCTCGGCCCTGCCCGAAGCGGCCGCCGAGCCCATGTACCAGGCCGCCCTCGCCGCGCCGGCCGTGGCCAACGCGGGCGCGGCGATCAGCGAAGCTTCGGTGCGGGTCATGGCCAGCGCCGGCAGCGCCGAGATGGCCGCCGGCCTGCTGATCCTCAGCGCGCTGGGCGGCCTGACCGTCGCCGGCGCGCGCCAGGTGATGGGTCGCGCCAAGCTGAAGCGCATCGTCGCCAAGGCCCGTCCGGTGTCGCAGGAGCTGGCCCAGGCCGTCCGCGCCGCCGCCCGCCGCCTGGACACCGGCCGCCCCGAGGTGAAGGTCAGCGACGAGATCGACCAGCCGCTGCTGGCCGGCCTGACGACGCCGGTGATCCTGCTGCCCGCCGACCTGGTCGCGCGGCTGGACGTCGCGCGCCTCGTGCCGATCTGCGCCCATGAGCTGGCGCATCTGAAGCGCGGCGACAACTGGCGGCTGCTGGCCGAACACCTGCTGGGCGGCCTGTTCTGGATGGCCCCGCCGTTCGCCGCCGTCCGCACCCGCGCCGCCGCCGTGCGCGAGGAGTTGGCCGACGCCATGGCGCTGGAGAACGCCGCCGTCGAGGTCCGCCGGACCTATGCCGAGACCCTGATCGACGTGCTGCGCACCCGCGCCGCCCCCACCCTGCACCCCGCCTTCACCGGCAAGGGGCGGAGACCCACGCTCATGCGCCTGAAGGCCATCACCGATCCGCGCGATCCCGCCACCTTCGCCCGCAAGGCGTTGCTGGGCCTGATCGGCCTGCTGGCCGTGGCGGTCGCGGCCACGGGCTCGATCGCCCTGGCCCATCAGGACGGCGGCGGCCACACCGGCAGCCGCAGCCTGATCACCGACGAGCGCGGCCTGTATGTCGACATCCGCTCCGACTATGTCCGCGTGACCAATGCAGAGCTGATCGACGGCAGGCTGAAGCCCGAGGACGGTCAGGTCTGGATCTATCACGGCAATGTCCGGGTGCTGGGCAAGCTGAACTCCCCGCGCACCCGGGTGCTGCTGGACGGCCAGGCTCCGCCGAAGGACTTCGATCCGACGGTCCTGTCCAAGGGTTCGATCCAGGAGCTGCAGGTCACCCACTACAACCGCGACGCCTCGCCCAGCGTGGTGCTGAACGTCATCACCAAGTCGGGCTCTTAAGCGACGATGACACCGGTGGACAGAAGCCCCGTCCACCGGCACTTTCGCGGCCATGCTCAGCCGCTTCCTCGCCCTCGTCCTGACCCTCGCCGCCGGCTCGGCCCAAGCGGCGGACATGCTGGCCTTTCCCGGCGCTGAAGGCGCGGGCCGCTTCGCGACCGGCGGCCGGGGCGGCGCGGTGCTGCGGGTGACCAATCTCGACGACGCCGGTCCAGGCTCCCTGCGCGCGGCGGTCGAGGCCAAGGGGCCGCGCACGGTGGTGTTCGACGTCGCCGGCACGATCCCGCTCAAGAGCCCGCTGAAGATCGGCAACGGCCAGATCACCCTGGCCGGCCAGACCGCGCCGGGCGGCGGGATCACCCTGCGCGACCAGACCTTGATCGTATCGGCCGACGACGTGGTGATCCGCTTCATCCGCTCGCGCCTGGGCTCGGAGAGCAAGGTCGAGGGCGACGCGATCTGGATCAGCGGCGGCCGGCGGATCATCCTCGACCACGTCTCGGCCAGCTGGTCGGTGGACGAGACGCTGTCGGCCTCGGCCCGCTACGACAAGCCTGGGCCCAATGGGAAAGAAGGGGGTTTCTATGACCTGACCGTCCAGTGGTCGATCATCGCCGAGAGCCTGGCCCACTCGATCCACGTCAAGGGCGACCACGGCTATGGCAGCCTGATCCGGGGCGGCAACGGGTCGAGGATCAGCTTCCACCACAATCTGTGGGCCAACCACATGGCGCGGATGCCCAGGCCTGGGAACTACGAGGGGCCGGACAAGGACCCGGTCGGGGCGTTGTTCGATTTCCGCTCGAACGTCTTCTACAACTGGGGCCACGACCGGGCGGGCTACAACGCCGATGCCGCCACGCTGTCGGCCTACAACTTCGTCGACAACGCCTATGTCCCGGGGCCGAACTCCGAGAAGCGCTTCGCCTTCAAGGAGAGCGACACGCTGGCCAAGGCTTACTTCGCCGGCAACAGCATGGACGGGGTGGTCCCAGCCGATCCGTGGAGCCTGGTGGCGTTCAGCATTCCTGAGCCAGCGGGGTATCGCCTGGCGGCGGCGGTCGATGTCGCCCCGGTGACGCCCGAGCCGGCCGACAAGGCCTATGCCCGCGTACTCGCAGACGCCGGCGCCTCGGTGTGGCGCGACCCGGTCGACCAGCGAATCCTGGACGGCGTGAGAACCCGCACCGGCAAAGTGATCAACACCCAGGAAGACGTCGGCGGTTGGCCGGTGCTTCCGGCCGGTAGGGCGGCGAAGGACACGGACGGCGATGGCATGCCGGACGCCTGGGAGACGGCGCACGGCTTCGATCCGAGGAAGGCCGACGGCGCGATTGTCGGCAAGGACGGCTGGACGAACCTGGAGCTCTATCTGGCCGACGCGGCCAAGGTGCGGGCAGGTTGAGCAAAGCTGCGCGAGTAATCGCAACATTCAATCTTAAGGCGTGACGATTGACGCACATTGATACAGTCTCAAGTTGTGCGGGAGATCGCCTCCCGCAGCATCGTGTGGAGACTGTGATGATCCGCAAACTTGCCACGACGATCGCTCTGGGCGGTTCGATCGCCCTGAGCTTCCTGCCGGCCATGGCGCTGGCGGCCCCGCCGGTCGCCTACCAGCGCATCTATTACGCCGAACCCGAGTACACCACCGCGGTCGGCGGCATGTACCGCCCGTGCCCGGCTCCGGGCGCGATGGTCACCACCTGGGGCGTGTCCAGCGCGTACTACACCGAGGAAATCTTCCCCTGCGACGAATAGGCGCCGAACTGAACGCGGGAACCTCCCTCGCGGGGGAGGTTCTTCGCGCCGAGGCCGCGCCAGCGCAATAACCGGCCTCGTTTTGCGGCCCGGCCGTGTTTCCGCTAGAAGCCGGCCCATGTCGCACAACACCTTCGGTCACCTGTTCCGCGTCACCACCTGGGGCGAGAGCCACGGCCCGGCGCTCGGCTGCGTCGTGGACGGCGTGCCGCCCGGCATCGCCATCACCGCCGAAGGCATCCAGGCGTTCCTCGACAAGCGCCGCCCAGGCAATGGCAAGTTCGTCACCCAGCGCCAGGAGCCGGACGCGGTGCGCATCCTGTCGGGCGTGTTCGAGGACGAGCGCACCGACGGCCTGCGGACCACCGGCACGCCGATCAGCCTGATGATCGAGAACACCGACCAGCGCTCGAAGGACTATGGCGAGATCGCCCAGGCCTTCCGCCCCGGTCACGCCGACTACCCCTATTTCGCCAAGTACGGCGTGCGCGACTATCGCGGCGGCGGGCGCAGCTCGGCGCGCGAGACGGCGGCCCGCGTGGCGGCCGGCGCGGTGGCGCGGCTGGTGATCCCCGGCGTGACGATCCGCGCCGCCCTGGTGCAGATCGGCCCGCACGCCATCAACCGCGACAACTGGGATTGGGCGCAGACCGAACAGAACCCCTACTGGTCGCCCGACGCCGCCATCATCCCGGTCTGGGAAGAGCACCTGGAAAAGATCCGCAAGGCCGGCTCTTCGACCGGCGCCGTGGTCGAGGTCGAAGCCATCGGCGTGCCGGCCGGCTGGGGCGCGCCGCTCTATGGCAAGCTGGACGCCGAACTGGCCGCCGCCCTGATGTCGATCAACGCCGCCAAGGGCGTCGAGATCGGCGAGGGCTTCGCCAGCGCCGCCCTGACGGGCGAGGACAACGCCGACGCCATGCGCCTGGGCGAGGACGGCCAGCCGGTGTTCCTGTCCAACCACGCCGGCGGCGTACTGGGCGGCATCTCCACGGGCCAGCCGGTGGTGGCGCGCGTGGCGTTCAAGCCGACCTCGTCGATCCTGATCCCCCGCCAGACCCTCAACGAGGCCGGCGAGGAGGTCGATCTGCGCACCAAGGGCCGCCACGATCCGTGCGTCGGCATCCGGGGCGTACCGGTGGTCGAGGCCATGACCGCCTGCGTGCTGGCCGACGCCTTCCTGCGCCATCGCGGCCAGACCGGCGGCCATGTGTTCGCGCCTGGCGCGAGCCGATGACAACGTAGTCAGACCTCAGAAATCACCATTTCTGGACGCTGAGCACTGATTAAGCTCAGCTTTCGGATTGACGTGCATACGTTTGCAGGCGTAAGCCTCGCTCAGCGTATCCCCTGGCGCGCGAAGAGCACACGCCATGGTAGCGATCCGCGACGCGATGGCTGAGGGGCGCAGCGCGTGCGATTTGACCTGCTGAAGATCCTGCTGGTCGACGACAACCAGCACATGCGGATGCTGCTGATCGAGATCCTGCGGGCGGTCGGCGTGCGTCACGTGTTCGAGGCCATGGACGGCGCCGAGGCGCTGACGACCCTGCGCTCCACCGCCATCGACGTGGTGTTCACCGACCTGTCGATGAGCGGCCTGGACGGCATCGACTTCGTCCATCTGGTCCGCCAGTCGCCCGACAGCCCCAACCCCTTCGTGCCGATCGTGATGATCACCGGCCACTCGACCGAGCGCCGGGTGAACGAGGCCCGCGACGCCGGGGTCAACGAGTTCCTGACCAAGCCGGTGACCGCGCGCGGCGTCGTCCACCGCCTGACCCTGTTGATCGAGAACCCGCGCCCGTTCGTCCGCGCCGGCGACTATTTCGGCCCCGACCGTCGCCGCCGCGACGACCCGCGCTACCAGGGCGAACGGCGACGCGTGGACGACAAGCCGGCGCTCTATGTGGACGATCCGCAGGCCGGGCGCGGCCATCCGACGCGGAGAATTTAAACCTTTGGCCGGCTAGAACGTGGTGAACAGCGTTTTACGAGCTTCACCATGACCATCCGCCGCCTCGCCCCGCTGGCCGCCATCCTGACGATGGTCGCCCTCTCGCAGACCGGCTGCCTCGCGGCGGCCGCCGTCGGCACCGTGGCCGGCACGGCGATCGGCGTCACCGGCGCGGTCGTCGGCGGCGCCGGCAAGGCGGTCGTGGCCACCGGCAAGGCGGTGATCCCGGGCGACAGCAAGAAGGACCGCGAGCGGGACTCGTACCGGCGCTAGAGCACCAGCGCGAAAACTTCTCCTCCCCATTAGGGGGAGGTGGATCGATGCGAATACGCATCGAGACGGAGGGGGTCGCGAAGCGGTTGTGCATTGGCCGCCGCACAGGGCCCCTCCACCGCCATTCGGCGGTCCCCCTCCCCCAGAGGGGGAGGATAGATCAGACCCTCAGGCGCTAGAGCACCAGCGCGCAGCGCTCGCCGATCGTCGGGCGCGACAGCTCCACCCGCGACAGGCCCGGGAACCGCACCTTCAGCCGCTCGGCGAAATAGAGGCACAGGCGCTCCAGGGTCGGGACCTCAAGGCCCGGCTTGTCGTTCAGCAGGCCGTGGTCCAGCTCGGTGGCGACGGCCTTCAGCGCCACGTCCAGGCTTTCCAGATCGGCGACCCAGCCGGCGTCCTGCATCTCGCCCTTCACGCTGGCCTCGACCTTGAACGAGTGGCCGTGCAGCTTGCGATAGCGATGGTCCTGCGGACCTTGCTCGATGTAATGGGCGGCGTCGAAGAACGCAGCCTTCGTGATCTCGAAGACGGGCTTCATAGGGACTTCTTTGACTAAGGCCTGGGAGGCTCTAGCGCGTCGACCCTGTCACCAAGTCGAGCGCCTTATCCGTCAGGGCAGGCCGAGATATTTGTGCGTTTGGACGCTTAAACGCCATTGTGGGTGCGAAAGGCAATAGGCGACGGCCAATTGCGTGTTCCTGTCGCGGTCCGGGCCATCCATAGGCTGAAGGTAGAAACGCTCGAAATCGAGGTCCGCGAAGCGCTCCGGCATGGCCTTGTCCTGCGGGAAAACGAGCTTCAGTTCCTGGCCCGAGGTCTGGACCACGGGCGCATCGGCCTTGGGGCTGATGCAGATCCAGTCGATCCCGGCCGGGGCCTGCAGCGTGCCGTTGCTCTCGCAGGCGATCTGGAAGCCGCGTGCGTGCAGCGCCGCGATGGCGGCCTCGTCCAGCTGCAGGAAGGGCTCGCCGCCGGTGCAGACCACCAGGCGATCGTCCGGGCCGCCGGTCCACTGGGCCTCGACCGCCGCGGCCAGGTCGTCGGCCGTGGCGAACTTGCCGCCGTTCTCGCCGTCCGTGCCCACGAAGTCGGTGTCGCAGAAGGTGCAGACGGCCTTGGCGCGGTCCTGCTCGCGGCCGGTCCACAGGTTGCAGCCCGAGAAGCGGCAGAACACCGCCGCCTTGCCGGCCTGGCCGCCCTCGCCTTGCAGCGTGAGGAAGATTTCTTTGACGGAGTAGGTCACGCGCTAAGCGCCTCGCGGCCGGCCGCGTCCCACTCGACATAGCCCTTCTCGCGCAGCTCGCACGCCGGGCAGGTCCCGCAGCCGTGGCCCCAGGCGTGCAGCTCGCCGCGTTCGCCCTGGTAGCAGGTGTGGCTTTCCTCGACGATCAGCTTGACCAGATCCTCACCGCCCAGCGCCTTGGCCAGGCCCCAGGTCTGGGCCTTGGTCAGCCACATCAGCGGCGTCTCGACGCGGAAATTGCGGTCCATGCCCAGGTTCAGGGCGAGCTGCTGGGCGTCCAGCGTGTCGCGGCGGCAGTCGGGATAGCCCGAGAAGTCGGTCTCGCACATGCCGCCGACCAGGGCGTCGATGCCCCGGCGATCGGCCAGGGCCGCGGCGTAGATCAGGAACACCAGGTTGCGGCCCGGCACGAAGGTCGAGGGCAGGCCGCGCTCGGTCATCTCGATGGCGCGGTCGGCGGTCAGGGCCGACTGGGCGACCTGGCCGAAGCTCTTGATGTCCAGCACGTGGTCCTCGCCCAGGCGATCGGCCCACTGTGGGAAGCGTTCGGCCACCGCGCGACGGACGTTCTGGCGGGCTTCCATCTCGATCGAATGGCGCTGGCCATAGTCGAAGCCGACCGTCTCGACGCGCTCGTAGCGCTCGAGGGCCCAGGCCAGGCAGACGCTGCTGTCCTGGCCGCCGGAGAATAGAACTAGGGCCGCTTCGCTCATGCGAGGCTCTCGACTTCCAAAAGAATGGGGAACATGGCCCCTCCTCTACACGAGGCAAGGCCAAGCCGGAACCGCCGGGGACGCGCGAACCGCCAACCGGCGCGAATTGCGAGATACTTCAGAAACGAACCGACTCGAATTCTTTCGCCCGCGAACTATGGATATATCTCGCCATTGCGAGACCGTTTCGCGATTACAGGCGCTACGTTCCGTTACGGAACATACAAACCCGATCTTCTAATTCAGCATGAACTTACCCGCACCAGGAGAATACCACCTCTCGGAAAGTGAAAAGGCGTAACCTATCGCTGTTCACTTACGTGTCGGCCAGTTGACAGCTTTCAAACGCAAGTATGCAATCTGCGAATGCTGCGATGGGTTCGCCGTACGCCCGCGTGGTGAGAACAGTACGGCGCCGAGGAAACATCGACCCTCGCAGGCTCCATCCATAAGGCGCCGCCTGGGTTCAGGGAGGGAATTCAATGTCGCATACTCTGCGTATGCGGAGCCTATTGGTCATGGGCGCTTCGTCGCTCGCGATCTCCGGCTTCGCCGTCCCCGCGTTCGCTCAGCAGGCCGCCAAGCCGGCGCAACAGAACTCCACCGTCATCGAAGAGCTGGTCGTCACCGCTCAGAAGAAGGAAGAAGCGCTGCAGGACGTGCCGATCGCGGTGTCGGCCTTCAGCCAGGACTCGCTCGAGGCCCAGAAGATCGACGGCGGACCGAACCTGCAGCAGGCGATCCCGAACGTCACCTTCGCCAAGAGCAACTTCACCAACAGCTTCAACTTCCAGATTCGCGGCATCGGGGCCAAGGCCGTCGGCGCCTCGGCCGACCAGGGCGTCGGCGTCCACCTGAACAACGCCCCCATGCAGTCGGGCAACCTGTTCGAGGCCGAGTTCTACGACGTGGAGCGCGTCGAAGTGCTACGCGGCCCGCAAGGCACCCTCTATGGCCGCAACGCCACCGGCGGCGTGGTCAATGTGATCACCGCCAAGCCGACCGACCAGTTCGAGGCCAATGTCCGCGCCGAATACGGCAACTACAACTCGGTCAAGCTGCGCGGCATGCTGAACGTGCCGATCTTCGGCGACAAGCTGGCCATCCGCCTGGCGGGCACCTCGCTGAAGCGCGACGGCTTCGTCACCAACACCTTCAACGGCCACGTCGTCGACGACCGGGACCTGTATTCGACCCGCGTCCAGGTGATGTTCAATCCGACCGACAAGCTGCGCACCAACTTCCTGTGGGAACGCTTCCACGAGAACGACAACCGCGCGCGGACCGGCAAACAGCTCTGCACCAAGGATCCGGGTCCGACCTCGATCGGCGGCGTGCCCACCGGCGCTGCGCAGCGCTACCTGACCCAGGGCTGTCTGCCCGGCTCGCTGTACGCGCCCGCCGCCTACGGCACGGTCAACACCTCCGGCACCCTGACGGGCCTGCTGGGCAACATCTTCGGCTTCACCTCGGGCGACGCCAACGCCGGCGACACCACCTCGACCAATCTGCGCGAGATCGAGACGGCGCTGGACCCGCTCTACCAGTCCAGCTCGAACACCTATCAGTACACCATCAACTACGACCTGACCGACGCGCTGACGGCCACCTCGATGACCGCCTACAGCAAGGGCAGCGTCTATACGAAGCAGGACTACAACCGGAACGTCTCGCCGGTGGCGTTCAACAACACGCCGTTCACGCCGGGCGGCTTCTTCAACGATCCGCAGGTGGGCAACACCAACAAGTTCACGACGATCGACGTCTCGTCGGGCCGCGCCGAACAGTTCAGCCAGGAACTGCGCCTGCAGTCGGCCTTCGACGGCCCGCTGAACTTCACGGTCGGCGCCATCCACTTCACCTACCGGACGCTGACCGACTACTACGTGATCGGCAACTCGCTGACCCTGTCGTCGCTGGCGCTGAACGCCTCCAAGGGCCTGTCGCCGACCTGCAACCCGGCGACCACCGCCAACTGCATCGGCATCGACACCCAGCCCACGCCGACCGGCGACGGCCACAACTACTATGACAACCGCACGCCCTACACCCTGGTGTCGGACGCGGTCATGGGCGAGGTCTACTACCAGATCAATCAGGACCTGAAGTTCACCCTGGGCCTGCGCCAGACCCGCGACAAGAAGGCGGTCAAGAACTACTCGACCGTGCTGCTGGCCCCCGGCTACGGCCTGACCCTGAACCCGACCAACCCGGACCAGCGCGCCCGCTTCAACGAGACCACGGGCCGCGTCGGCGTCGACTACAAGGCCCATCTGGGCTTCACCGACGACACCCTGCTCTATGCCTTCTATTCCAAGGGCTACAAGGGCGGCGGCATCAACCCCGGTGTTCCCGCCGGCGCGATCGGCATCAGCCAGACCTTCGGTCCCGAGTTCGTCAACGCCATCGAGATCGGCACCAAGAACACGATGCTGGGCGGCAGCCTGCTCTTCAACGCGACGGGCTTCTCGTACGACTACAAGGGCTATCAGATCAGCAAGATCGTGAACCGCACCTCGGTGAACGAGAACGTCGACGCCAAGGTCTATGGCTTCGAGCTGGAAAGCATCTGGTCGCCGGTCCGCGACCTGAAGCTGAACGCCAATATCGGCTACCTGCACACCAAGATCGGCAATGGCGTCACCTCGATCGACACCATGAACCGCACCCAGTCCAACCCGGCCTACACGGTCGTGAAGGTGGGTCCCCAGGCCTCGTCGGTCGGCGCCAACTGCGTGCTCAACACCACCGGCGTCGCCACCATCCTGGCGGCCGGCGCCGGGGCCACCCTGCCCTGGGCCTGCACCGGGGCGGCGGCCTACCAGGCGTTCCTGTCGACCCCGGCCGCCCTGGGCGGCGCGGGCCTGCCCGCGCCCACCGCGGCGTTCCTGGCCAACAGCACGGGCCTGTTCACCTACGGCGCGGGCTATTCGATCGAAGGCGCGTCGGCGGACCTGTCGGGCAACGAGCTGCCCAATTCGCCGCACTGGACCACCTCGATCGGCGCCCAGTACCGCTTCGACCTGCCCTCCGGCTGGTCGGCGACCCTGCGCGGCGACTACTACCGCCAGAGCGGCCAGTTCGCCCGGGTCTACAACACCGAGTACGACCGCCTGAAATCCTGGGACAACGGCAACATCACCCTGAAGGTGGAAAAGCCGGAATGGGGCGTGTCGATCGACGCCTACGTCAAGAACATCGGCAACAAGACGCCGATCGTCGACGCCTACACCACCGACGACAGCTCGGGCCTGTTCACCAACGTGATCACCGCCGAGCCACGCCTCTACGGCGTGTCGATTTCCAAGTCCTGGTAAGTCCCATTAAGCAAGAAAATGTCGAGGGCGGCGGGCCATCCGCCGCCCTCTTTTTCGTCCAGTGTCGGCGGCTCGACGGAAAGATGAGCGATTTCCCGCCATTACCGCGCTGTGACCGCTCCCAACTTAACGACTCCGCAAGGCGACCCGGGGCAAGTTGTGGTTCCAAAGTCCCAGCGAAGCGCCGCATGGAAACGCTTAAACGTCTCATCGACCTGAGCGAACCGATCGCCCCCGGCGCGTCCTGCGCCGAGGTCGCCGCGATGTTCGACGCCGCTCCGGCCACGCCCGGGCTCGCGGTCGTCGACGACCATCGCGCGCCGATCGGCATGGTCTATCGCGATGTGCTGCAAGGCATGATGCGCGTCGCCGGCCCGCAGTTGGCCGACAAGCCGATCTCCGAGGTGATGGACGCCGCGCCGCGCCTGGTGCCCGCCGACACCGACGCCAACGCCTTCGTCATCAATCTCGCCGACAGCACGACGCCGGTCTACCGCACGGCCTATGTCGCCGTGGACGCCGCCGGCCGCTATGTCGGCGTCGGCGGCCTGACCTCGCTGCTCAACTCCCACCGCCGCCGCCAGCGCGAGGCCAGCGAGGCCATGGCGATGGTCGAGCGCATGGCCGTCGATATCGGCGCGCACCTGGACGGCGTCCTGGCCATCACCGAACGCCTCGAGCAGCAGCGCCTGACGCCTGACGCCTCGGCCTTCGTCCGCGCCATCGGCGACACCAGCCGCGACATGGGTGCGACGGTGAACCGGGCCATCGACCTGCACCGCTCGACGCGCGGCCAGCTGACCTTCACCACGGCCCCCACGCGCCTGCGCGACCTGGCCGACGCGGTCGAGGCCCGCTGGGCCGGCCGCGCCCACGAGGGCGGCTCCACCCTGCTGGTCTCATACGACGGCGATCCCGAGTGCGGGGTCGAGGTCGACGGCGAGCGCCTGCTGCAGGTGTTCGACATCCTGATCGAGAACGCCCTGGCCGCCGGCCGCGGCATGATCGAGACCCGCCTGACGGCCCGCGCCGAGGGCGAAGACATCCACCTGGAAGGCCAGGTCCGCGACAACGCCGAGGGCCACGCCGACGAGCGCCTGGCCCGGGTCGAGGACCCGCTGGGCCCGTCCAGCCTGCAGGATCGCAGCGAGATGGCCCTGGGCGTGGGCATGGCCCTGGCCCACCGCGTCATGCGCGCCATGGGCGGTCCGCTGCACGCCGAGGCCAATCGCGGCGCCGGCCTGACCGTCGGCTTCGGCCTGACCGTCGCGCCCGCTTCGGCCGAGGCCGAGATCCACGAGGAACCCGCCGTCGCCAGCCGCGCGGCCCACATCCTGATCGTCGACGACAACGCCACCAACCGCATGGTCGCCGAGGCGCTGTGCGACATGTTCGAGTGCACCTCGGAACAGGCCGTCGATGGCGTCGAGGCCGTCGAGATGGCCAAGGGCGGCCGCTTCGACCTGATCCTGATGGACATCAAGATGCCGCGCATGGACGGTATCGCCGCCACCCGCGCCATCCGCGAGATGGGCGGACGCATCGGTTGCGTGCCGATCGTGGCCCTGACCGCCAACGCCGACCCGGCCGACGTGCAGTCCTATGTCGCCGCCGGCATGCAGGACGTGGTCGAAAAGCCGATCAAGCCCGAGCGCCTGGCCACCGTGCTGAGCGCCCTGCTGGGCGACGACGAGGACGAAGGCGAGGAAGCGGCCGCCTAGGGCCCTTCCCTACCCGCGACAATTCGACACCGTCCGTACGCGCTACCCTGGATAGCACGCGCTTGTCGCGGACGCGTATCCCAGCCTAGCCTGAACTCTCGCGTGAGTACGGAGCAGCGTGCGTGCTGAATACGGCGGAAAAACAGGCCTGGGCGTTTCTCAGCCAAGCCCCGCATCTGGGCTCGGCCCACGAGGTGGAAACCCATTTCGCCCAGGCGATCGGGGCCTTCGGCTATGACCGCTTCTGCGCCACCCTGGTCAATGCCGAGCAGTACGGCAAGGAACCGCCGACCCTGAGCCGCCGCGACTTCGACAGCTGGGACCAACGCTACTGGAGTGAGCGGTACGTCGTCCACGATCCATGCGTGAAGCTGCTGCTGAAATCGCCGCGCTCCTTCGCCTGGTCCGACGCCAAGCCGCTGGGCGACGGCCGCGCCCAGTCCATGTGGGGCGAGGCCTCCGAGCAAGGCATGAACGACGGCTATGTCGTGCGCGTCTTCGGTCCGGCCGGTCAGGAAGTGCTGATCCGCATGTCGACCGAGGCCCCCGACACCGACCCGACCTCGCGCGCCGTCATCGACAGCCTGGCGACGGTGTTCGGCACCATCATGCTCAAGCACTGGGAAATGCAGGACGACAATCCCGACTACGGGATCATCTCCGAGCGCCAGGCCCAGTGCCTGTACTGGGCCAGCCGCGGCAAGACCGACTGGGAGATCGGCGCGATCCTGGAACTCTCTCCCCGCACGGTCCACCACCACATCGAGGCCGCCAAGAAGCGCCTGGGGGTGGTCAAGCGCCAGGAAGCGGTGCTGAAGGCCGGCGAGCTGGGCCTGCTGAAGAAGGTCTGACCCGATCCCCGAAATCCGTTTCCCCGGCGAAAGCCGGGGCCCAGCTGGAAGAGCGCTGGGGCGGGTTCTATGCGCGCCGAGCTTTTCCAATCATCCCCAACGCCATGAGATCTGGGCCCCGGTTTTCGCCGGGGAGATCGGCTTTGGGTTAGACCCAGACCCCCATCCCCCTGGCAAGCACCCTCCGCGCGCAGGGCCTAGGCCGTTTGGCCTATCGTCCGTTCGCCGGATCATGCCCCTTAATGCAGGCCGTTCCTTTCCCGCCAGCTTTGGGGGCCGGCCTTATGATCCACATCATCACTTCCGAGAACCGTCATCTGTACGGCCCGCAGCTCTGGGCCATGCACGAGGAGCGCCGGCGTCAGTGCGTCGAGAAGAACGGCTGGGTCGACCTGGTCGTGCTGGATGGCGGCGAGATCGACGACTACGACGATCACCGCGCCATCTACCTGCTGGGCTTCAACGACGCCCTGGAGCTGGAGGTCGGCCTGCGCCTGCGCCCGACCGACGACCGCTGCATGCTGGCCGACAAGTTCGCTCACCTGATCGCGCCCGACGAAACGCCCAAGAAGGGCGCCGACGTGTGGGAAGCCACGCGCCTGTTCACCACCGAGGCCTATCGCAAGCGCAAGGGCCCCGGCCGCGGCGAGCGGGTGTTCGAGTGCTGGGCGGCGGCCTTCGAGCTGGCCCTGCGCCATGGCGTGACCCGCTTCGTCGGCATGATCGACATGCAGCTGTATCCGGGCATCCTCAACTCGCCGATCGACACCCGCCTGGTCGGCATCCCGCGCCCCTACGAGTACGGCCTGGTGGCCGGTTCGGAGATCGCGGTCTCGCAGATGCTGCTGGATCGGGTGCTGGAGGCGATCGGCCGCGAGTCGCCGATCGGCTACGAAATCGACTCGATGGACATGATCGCGTTCGGCGACCTGGCCGCCGTGCAGCGCCAGGTGACCCGCGCCATGACGCCGCAGCTGACCGCCGGCGTCGAGCGCGACGAGACCCTGGCGGCCGAAACCCTGTTCCGCCTGCACGACAACACCGGCGAGGCGCGACGTATCTGGAGTGGCCGCCCCGGACCGTCACCCCTTAACGCATAAGGGTTTGCGGCGTGCGGCCCGTTCCGCTAGGGAGCGGGCCGTACACTGACTTTGGTTTACTCGCGCTGGACGGCAGCGGTTCACCCTTCGGTTGGCGGCGAATCGCCTATTCGGCGACTAGTCTCCTCGGATCGGGGAGGCCAGCTAAACCATCGCGACGTAACGCCGCGCATTGGACGCCCCAGCTTCCACCGACGTCACGGTCGTGTCATTTTCCACGAACAACCGTTGGAGGCGTAATACAGATGAGCGAAGAAACCGAAGGCCGACGCCCCAACCCAGTCGACCTGCATGTGGGCGGTCGCGTCCGCATGCGCCGCAAGTTGCTTGGCGTCAGCCAGGAACAACTGGCCGACAGCCTGGGGCTGACCTTCCAACAGGTGCAGAAATACGAGCGTGGCGCCAATCGCGTCAGCGCGAGTAAGCTTTACGAGATTGCGAAGACCTTGCAGGTCCCGGTGTCGTTCTTCTTCGACGGCCTGGCTGACCCGATGAGCGGCGCGGAAGTGGACGACGCCGCCCAGCATGCCGAGAAGGTGGTCCAGGAATTCCTGACCACGCCGGAAGGTCTGGAACTGGCCGAGGTGTTCCCGCGCATCGGCCGTGGCCGCGTCCGTCGCCAAGTCCTGGACCTGGTGCGCGCGATGGCCGACGAAGCTGCCCGCGAAAACGCTTAAGACGACCGCTTGAGACCCGGCGCGCTCCGCTCAAGCGCGCTGCCTCCGGCAAAATGAGAAGACCTCGGCTAGCCGGCCGAGGTCTTTTTCATGCCTGGAGGTCTACCTAGCCCGTCGAGACGCTGGACTGCGCGGCCAGCCAGATGCGCTTGGCGGACCCGGCGACGGCGGGGGTCAGGCCGCGAAGGTCGTAGGTGCGGGCGATGCGCATGCCCACCTCGCGATCGCGCTGCCAGGCCACGGTGACGTCGTGGGCCAGGCCCGCGACCAGATCGACCAACTGCACCTTGCCGGGCGGCGCGGTGCTGGACAGCATCTGAATACGCGCGCCGCTGCTGGACAGGTCGCGGATCACGCAATCCCACGCGAAGGTCCCGCACAGGATCTTGCCCGACCTCTGGGTCTGAATACGAACGGCTGTCCGTCTATCTTGATCGTCACCTGACGCGTACTTCGCCATGGGGGGATAAACGCATGGCGCGGTTAATCGGACGTCTAAATTTAAGATTTTTATAGTGAAGGTTAACGCGCTTCAGACTCGAAGCGGGTTTGATTTTCGGTAGTGACAACCTTGTCATACCGGCGTTCTTCAGTGATATCTTTCGTTTACTGGTCGATGTTACCGGTACAACAGAATTCATCAGAAGCCGGACAAAGATCCGGCCGCGCGAGGAAACGATATGGCTAAGGGATCGGTCTTGCTGGCCGACGTGAATGGGCGCGACCTGGCGTTGGCGGTCGTGCGTCCTGGCGATCCGCCGCGTGCGCATCAGGAGCTGGCCTGCGGGTCTCTGCGCGAACTGGAGCAGCATCTGGCCGCCGCCTTGGCGGAGGGCGCGCACGGCGAGCTGATCGGGGCGGCGGTCTGCGGCGCGGGTCCGGAGATCGACGGCGCCATAGCCCTGACGGCCAGCGACTTCACCGTGACCCAGTCGTGGTTGAGAGCGGTGCTGAAGACCCCGCGCGTGGCCCTGCTCAACGATTTCGCCGCCTGCGCCCTGGGCGCGCCACGCCTGGCCCCGACCGCCATGACCGTGGTCCACGACGGCAAGCCGGCCAAGAACGCGCCCATCGCGGTGATCGGACCCAATCTGGGCCTGGGGATCGCGGGCCTGTCGCCGCATCGCACCGACGGCTGGGCGCCGGTGGTCAGCGAAGGCGGCCACATCGATTTCACGCCCGGCGAGGCGCGCGAGGTCCCGGTCTTCTCGGCCCTGCAGATCAAGTACGGCCGGGTCTCGGCCGAACACTTCCTGTCGCAGCAGGGGCTCGTGGACATCCACATGGCGCTGGGCGGCGATAGCGACAGCGATGACGTGATCCTGGCCCGCGTCCGCGCCGGCGACGCGCGGGCCCGCGAGGCGGTCTCGATCTTCAGCGCGCTGCTGGGCGCCTTCGCAGGCGACGCGGCCCTGATGTTCGCCGCGCGTGGCGGGGTCTACATCAACAGCCCGCTGATGGAGCGCGTCGACGGCCTGCTCGACACCGAGGCGTTCGGACGGCGGTTCCGGGACAAGGGCCGGATGAGCGACTACCTGAAGGGCATCCCGGTGTATCTGACGCGTGGGCGCTGCACCCTGCTGGGGCTGTCGGGGCTCTTCTCGGCCAGCGACATGAAGTACACGGCGGACGAGGTGAAGTTCCTGGACTGCTGAGGGGGACAGAGCGCCCCCTCCGTCACGGCGCGTATCCGCGCCGCGCCACCTCCCCCGCAAGCGGGGCAGGAAAGGGACTGCCTCTCCTCCCCCGTTGAAACGGGGGAGGTGGATCGCTGCGGATACGCAG
>NZ_JBWKZF010000040.1:0-32297 GCF_059424195.1 Caulobacter sp. GW456-12-1-14-TSB4 | reverse complement strand
TTCCCGCCACAAGGGCGGGAATGACGGGATGTTTTTGAAGTGGATGGACCCGCCGCCCACCTCACACCAGCGCGCCCTCACGTCCCCGGCTCCACGATCGCCGGCCTGGAGGGCTTCCTCAAGGACGACGCTCCGCATCGCCGCTGCGCGGCCGCCTGGAGGGCGGTGTCGGCGGACCAACCCCTCCAGCCCAGCACGCCGCAGCCTCCAAGAGATGTAAGGCGGGCTCTGGCCCCGAAGGCGCGCCTAGTTAAAGCTGTTTAGTCAGCGGAGTATTTTGACAACATGAACGTTACAAATGATGCACACGCGCCAAGCATAAATAGCGCATCATCTTCATTTACGTTTGGCTTGTCGGAGAAAATATTTGCATGACGTATCCCGCCTTCGGCGTTTGTATAGGCATAGAGTTTTTCTAGCGCTGATTTCAATTGCGGATTGATTACGTTTCTCTTTCCCAGCTCCTTTAGGGCGTCTCCCAGAGTCGCGCTGTCGCCCGCTACGAACCTTGCTGCCGCCTCCACGGCGGTTATGCTCTCGCGTACACTAAGCGCCCAGTTTTCGTGGGCTAGCGCTGCAGCAGCAGATTTTAGATGTGAAAATGTTCCGAGGGATGAACTCGACGAAACATCAAGCGCATTTTGCACCGCATGCGCCTGCTCAGCTGTTCCGACAGCAATAATGGTGTTGTCGCCTAGTGCGCGGTAAGCCAAGTGGCTTTTCTCGAACGCGGACCTAATTTTCGACTTTGTAGAGGTCGCTATGCTGCCATGATTTAATATATATTCTATTATATCAAACACAGGCCCAAAATTACTTTGCTTTATACATTTCTCAAAAAATGACGCAAAATCGTCCACGTCATAATTTATTGACTGAGGATTCGTATTACTCAAGAATTCGATGTTAAAATCGTATATTATAGACTTCCATCGACTACCAAAATAACTACTGTAGTAGCTACTTTCAACATCGCTTCGCATGTCACTGTAAATCGCTCCCCAAATTAAAGCGATGAACTTCTGTGAAGTCTGACCTAATGCCAACTGCTGAGGCAGGGCGGACAAGCCATTGCGCTGAGTAAAGGTGAGATTTTGAGCTTCTGACAAGCTAGCCTCCGGGCTCGGACCGCCAAACTTAATTTCTAAGGCAGCATAGCTGAGTCTCTGGAACTGTAGTGAGTTCGCTTGGTCGGGCTCAGTTCCTGTCCTATCTCCAACCTACATCAACGTGCTCTGGATATTTACTCACCCCTCGGGGTAATCAGCTCCCAGCTTAACCCTCTCCCGCACCGCCTTAAACACCATCGCCATCTCGATGTGCGTGTGCACGTACCCGTGCTCGAACAGGTACGTCAGCATCCGGTCGTAGGCGTCGTCATAGTCCCCCGACACCACGCTCCCCGGCGCGCGCGCCTCGCGTTCCAGCACCGCCAGGACCTCCGGCGCGTCCGCTCGCAACGCGGCGATCACCTCCGACACCTCGTCGTCGGTATATTCCGGGGCGTGATGCGTGCGGCCGGGGTCCTGCGGCAGTCTGCGGGAGAAGCCCATCGGCCCTTAGCCCTCCGCCCGGGTCAGTTTCCAGCGGATCTTGGCCCCGACCTCGGGGCGCACCTGGCTCTTCAGCACGATCTGGCCGGCCTTGCGGGCCAAGCCGTGGTCGAAGTGGGCGGTGGGGGCGATCTCGACGTCGACGGCGTCGTTGCGCAGCCACCAGCCGATGTTGCTGGGGCCTCGGATCAGGACGCTCTTGCCGTCGCGGGCGATCGAGGCGCGGGCCTCGGGGTGGAGGTGGAAGCGCACCGCGAAGGGCAGGTAGCGGCGCGGACCGTTCGGATCGGCGGCGGCGTTGAAGGGGGTGAGGCTGTCCTCGCCGCGCAGCTCGTCATTGACGGCGTCGAGGAACAGGCGGCGGGCGTGCTGCAGGCCGGCATGGCGCCAGCCGTCGTGGACGATGTCCAGCCAGACGCCGCCGACGTCGTCGTGGCGCTTGGCGTCGACCGCTTGCGCGCCGTCGACCAGCCAGGGGCCCAGCGCGCGGGCCTTGAAGCCCGAGAGCGGCCGGCCGGCCGAGCCGTCGCCGACCGAGACGGTGGAGGCCGCGTCCGAGAGGCGGAAGGCGTTGGCGCCGGTGGCCTCGGGGCTCCAGCCGCAGCTGGTGATCAGGCGGTCCTTGGCGCAGACGATCTCGACGGCGGCCGGCTGGGCGCAGGCCGCGACCGAGAGCGGGCCGGCGGGCGGCGCGCCGCAGTCGGCGATGACCTCGATGCTGCCGCCGATCATCTTGTGATAGCCGCTGTGCGGCGCGGCGTTCAGCGGGCGCGGGCCGCTGTCGTCGTGGGCCAGGGCGGCGGCGATGCGCTGCGGGGCGATGGCCTCGCCGCCATGGAAGGCCGCCAGATGGCCGTCGCCGAGGGTGAAGAACCGGGTGGCCGTGGAGAGGCGGTCGATGGCGCGGGAGAGCGCCTCGGGGCTGGGGCGGCCGCGCTGGCCCAGGGCGTCGTCCAGGGTCAGCAGGTCGAACAAGAGCTCGACGCCGGCCTCGGGGCTGCGCGTGGCGTGGCCGCCGTCCGGGAGGACCATCCTGTCGAGGTGGCGGAGCAGGGCTTTGAGGCCCTTGTCGATCAGCCGCTCGCCGGGCTTGCCGGCCAGGACGCAGCCGGCCAGGGCGGCGACGGCGGCGCGCTCCAGGGCCCGCTCGGGGCTCTTGCCGATCTCAATGAGGTGGCGGGCCTGGCGGGCCAGGTCCAGGCACAGGTCGGCGATCTCGGCGTCGCTGCCCTCGGCGGCCAGGGTCTTGGCGGCGCAGGCCAGGTGGAAGACCCGCCGCTCCAGGCACTCGGGACCCCAGGAGAAGGCGTTCCACTTGCCGAACACCCGCCGCCAGTCGTCGAGCAGGCGCAAAGATCGGCGGGCGCCGTCCGAGCCGGCGGCGGCCAGGTCCGGCAGCCAGTCGAAGCGGTGCAGGCTGATGGCGTAGCGGCGCGAGGGGCTGGCGGTGTCGAACGGGTCGCCGTCCGCGCCCATCCGCAGCGTGCCGCCGTCCAGGGTCAGCACGCCGGTGAGGATCTTCCTGCCGTGCTCGGGATCGGTCGGGCGCGGATCGTGGGGGCGGGCCGACAGGCCCTCGGGGCGCGGGAAGGCCAGGGTCAGGCGGTGCGGGCCCGCGCCGTACCACTCGCGGGCGACATGGCCGGAGATCTCGGCGCCGACGGCTTTCCATAGGAGGCCGCCGCCTTTTGGGGAGGCGGGGAACTTCGAGCCGCTGGCGGAACGCTTGACGGCCATCGTGTGGGGTCAGCCGCCCTTCAGCGCGCGGATGTTGTCGGCATAGGCCGCCGGGCCGCCCTTGAACACCGCCGAGCCGGCGACGAGGGCCGTGGCCCCGGCCGCGACGCACTGCGGGGCGGTCGTCGGGGTCACGCCGCCGTCGACCTCGATGATGATGTCGAGCCCAGCCTTGTCCACGAGCTTGCGCAGGGCTTCGACCTTGCGCAGCTGGCCGGGGATGAAGCTCTGGCCGCCGAAGCCGGGATTGACCGACATGACCAGCAGCAGATCGACGTCCTCGAGGATCCACTCGACGTGGTCGAGGCTGGTCGACGGGTTGAACACCACGCCGGCCTTGGCCCCCAGCTCGCGGATGCGCTTCAGCGAGCGGTGCAGGTGCGGGCCGGCTTCGGGGTGGATGCTGATCAGGTCCGCGCCAGCGGCGCGAAACGCTTCAAGGTAAGGGTCAGCGGGGCTGATCATCAGGTGCACGTCGAACGGGATCTTGGCGTGCGGCCGGATGGCTTTGACGATGTCCGGGCCCAGCGTGATGTTGGGTACGAAGTGACCGTCCATCACGTCGACATGCACCCAGTCGGCGCCGGCCGACTCGATGGCGGCGACTTCTTCGCCCAGCTTGGCGAAGTCGGAGGCGAGGATGGAGGGGGCGATGATCGGCGCGGTCATGGTCCTGGGATAACCGCGTCGAGCCGATCTGTCAGCCCTTGCGGAATCTTGCCGCGAAGAAACCGTCCTGGCCGCCGTCGCGGTGATGCGGCAGCAGGCGCAGGGTCCCGCGCGCCGTCAGGCTGGCTTCGGGCGAGCCGCCTTCGCCGGCGGTGATCGGCTCCAGCACCATGTCCTTGCGGCGCGCCAGGAAGGCCTCGACCTGGGCCTCGCCTTCTTCCGGCTCGAGGGAGCAGACGGTGTAGACGAGGCGCCCGCCCGGCTTGAGGCGATCGGCGGCGCTGTCGAGGATCTTGGACTGCACGCCGGCCAGGCTGGCGACGTCGCTGGGGCGAGCGGCCCACAGCACGTCCGGATGGCGGCGGAAGGTGCCGGTCGCCGAGCAGGGCGCGTCCAGCAGGATGGCGTCGAAGATCCGGTCGTCCTCCCAGACGGCCGCGTCGGCGGCGACGATCTCGGCGGCCAGATGCATCCGCTCCAGGTTCTCGCCCACGCGCTTGAGGCGGGCGGCCGAGCGGTCCAGGGCCACGACCTCGGCGCCGGCGGCGGCCAGCTGCAAGGTCTTGCCGCCGGGCGCGGCGCAGAGGTCGAGCACCTTGTCGCCGGCCTTGACGCCCAGCAGGCGGGCGGGGATGGCGGCGGCGGCGTCCTGCACCCACCAGGTCCCGTCCTCGAAGGCCGGCCAGGCGGCGACGTCGCCCTTGCGGCGCACGCGCAGGGTCCCGCCGTCGAGGATCTCGGCTTCCAGTTCCTCGGCCAGGGCGGCGGCGTCGGCCGACGGCTTCAGAGAGAGGTCGGTGGCGGGCTCGATGGCGATCTGGGCGGCGATCTCGCGGGCCGTGGCCTCGCCGAACGCGGCGACCCAGCGGGCATAGAGCCAGGGCGGGGCCAGCAGGGTAGGATCATTGGCCGGCTCGCCGTCGCGCAGCAGCCCGCGCAGCACCGCGTTGACCAGGCCCTTGAACGGACGGCTGGCCTTGTTGGCGCCGGCCAGCTCGACCGAGGTGGCCACGGCGGCGAAGGCCGGCACCTCCAGGTGGAAGGCCTGGGCGGCGCCGAGGCGCAGCAGGTTCATCACCCGGTCCGGCGGGGCCTTCTGCAGGCGGGCGGTCAGGGCGCGGTCGATGGGGCCGAGATGGCGCAGCACGGCCATGGCCAGCGCCCGCGCGAAAGCGCGCTCACGCGGCTCCAGGAAGCGGAAACCGTTGGCCGACGCGGCTTCGTCGATGCCGCCGCGACGCGAAAGCGCCGCCTCGATAAGGTTCAGAGCGGCCTCCCGGGCGGGGAGACCGTCGTTGAGTTCTTGAGTCACCGCCTCGCCGTGCCTCAAAGGCGAGGGCTAGCGCAAGCGTCTTCGCGGAAAAATCGCGCGGCGAGGCGGACGAAAAATGCTAGAATCCGCCCATGTCCGAGCCCTCGAACGCGTCCCAGCCGCCAGAAATCGCCCCTTCCGAGGTCCCCCAAGCAGACGTTTTGGGCGCCGCGCCAGGCAAGACGCTGAGCCCCGCCGCTCGCCGCGCCCTGGAAGAGGCCGCCGCCCGTCGCGCGGCCGATGCCGCGCTGCACCTGCCGCCGGAACAGGGCGGCCGCGAAGGCCCCGAGCCGACGCGCTTCGGCGACTGGGAGAAGAAGGGCGTGGCGGTCGACTTCTGAGACTGGCAGGCTCCCGAAAAACATAAGGGAGCGAACGTCTTGGAAGACCTGGCCGAAAAACGCCTGCAGGTGGTGCGCGACCACATGGCGCTGGAGTGCGTCCACGACTGGGACGCTGTGATCGCCACCTTCGAGCATCCTCGCTACGAGATGCACGGCCCCGGGACCGTGTTCGACGGCGAGGCCGCCGTGCGCGGCTATTTCGCCGCCTCGCGCACGCCGTTCCCGGACCAGGGCAACGAGATCATCGCCATCGCCCATGCCGGCGACACGGTCCTGGTCGAGTTCTGGCTGACCGGCACGCACCTGGGCCCTTTGAGACTGCCGACCGGTATCGCCGAGCCCACCGGCAAGGCCTTCCGCATCCGCATGGCCGCCAGCTTCGAGTTCGCGGCCGGGAGCGACAAGATCATCTGCGAGCGGCCGTACTACGACCAGTTCGCGGTGTTGCGGGCGCTGGAGCTGGGATAGGCAGGTCATGGCCTGCGGCCAGTCGTCGCAGGCCTGGCCACGGCTAAGTCGCCGAAATCCTTGATGGACGGCGATTCTCAACACTCGCGCTGAGCGCGTAGGCCGGTGCGCGCATTCACCGGGCGTTGCTCGCGATAGGAGCGACCGATACGCTTTCCGCAAGGCCGCCTCCGGGCTTTCCCGGGCGGCAAGCCAGCCTCGGACTCTTGCCAGCCTCGGACTCTTGCATGAGCAGTCGGAACGGCGCCTCGATCGCGGATGACGCCGCCTTCCTCTCCGGAGGGGGCGCGATGGCGCGGCTGATCGGCGAGACCGATTGGGCCAGGACGCCGCTGGGGTCGATCGAGACCTGGCCCCAGAGCCTGCGCACCACGGTCAGCCTGTGCCTGGCCTCGAACTTCCCGATCAACATCATCTGGGGCCCCGAGCACTGCCAGATCTACAATGACGGCTACAAGGTCGTCTGCGGCGCGGCCCACCCCCAGGCCTTGGGCGAGCCCTACACCAAGACCTGGGCTTCGGCCTGGCCGGCGATCGGCCAGCCGTTCCACCACGCCCTGGCCGGCGAGACCTCGTTCCTCGAGAACCAGCGGATGTTCCTGTTCCGCAACGGCTATCTGGAAGAGACCTTCTTCACCTTCTCGCTGAGCCCGATCCGCGACGAGAGCGGCGAGATCGGCGGCCTGTTCCACCCCGTCACCGAGACCACGGTCAGCATGCTGGGCGAGCGCCGCACCCGGCTGCTGCGCGACCTGAACGCCGGCCTGGGCGAGGCGAAGGCCACGCGCCAGGTTTTCGACAGCGTCGGGACGATCCTGGGCGATGACGCCTTCGACCTTCCGTTCGTGCTGCTGTACGCGCTGGATGCGCAGACGGGCGACTATCATCTGGCCGGCTCGGTCGGCTTGGCGCAGGGCGATCCGATCGCGCTCCCGGTCCTGTCCGAGGGCTCCGCCTCGCCCTGGCCGGTGGCGGGGCTGGCCACGGCGCGCGAGCCGCTGGAGGTGGTCCTCGACGCCCCGCCGGAGGGCCTGGCGCGCGGGCCCTACGAGGAAGCGCCCCACACGGCCCTGGCCTTCGCCATCTCCACGCCCGACGCGCCTCGGCCTCAGGCCCTGATGATGGTCGGCGCCAGTTCGCGCCTGCCGCTGGACGAGGCCTATCGCGCCTTCCTGGCCCTGCTGGCGGCGGCGATCGGCGCGGGGTTGGCCAGCGCGCGCACCTATGAGGAGGCCCGCCAGCGCGCCGAGGCCCTGGCGGCGCTGGACCAGGCCAAGACCGCCTTCTTCTCGAACGTCAGCCACGAGTTCCGCACGCCTCTGACCCTGATGCTGGGGCCGATCCAGGACGCCCTGGAGGCCGACGATCTGTCGCCGGGCCAGCGCGAGCGCCTGGACGTGGCCCACCGCAACGCCATGCGCCTGCACAAGCTGGTCAATTCGCTGCTGGACTTCTCGCGGGTCGAGGCGGGGCGTTCGAAGGCGGCCTTCCAGCCCACCGACCTGGCGGGCCTGACCGCCGAGCTGGCCAGCAACTTCCGCTCGGCCTGCGATCGCGCCGGCCTGACCCTGACGGTCGACTGCCCGCCCCTGTCGCAGCCGGTCAATGTCGATCGCGAGATGTGGGAGAAGATCGTCCTGAACCTGATCTCCAACGCCTTCAAGTTCACGCTGGCGGGCGGGATCACGGTGCGGTTGCTGCAAGCGGACGGCCGGGTGGCGCTGAGTGTCGAGGACACCGGCCTGGGCATCGCCGAGGCCGAACTGCCGCGCGTGTTCGAGCGCTTCCATCGGATCGAGGGCCAGGGCGGCCGCACCCACGAAGGCAGCGGCATCGGCCTGGCCCTGGTCGAGGAACTGGCCAAGCTGCACGGGGGGACGGTGTCGGTGCGCAGCCGCCTGGGCCAGGGCAGCGTGTTCACGGTCAGCCTGCCGCTGGGTGCCGCCCATCTGCCGCGTGAGCGGGTCTCCCGTCGCGACGCCCTGACCGACACCAGCATCCACGCCGAGGCCTTCGTCGCCGAGGCGCTGCGTTGGCTGCCGGATGAGCCCAAGGCCGCGCCGGACGTCGGGTCGGCCGACGATGTCGGGGCCGCGATCGACGGGCGGCCGCGCGTGGTCCTGGCCGACGACAACGCCGACATGCGCGCCTATGTCCGCCGCCTGCTGGAGGCCGGCGGTTATGAGGTGCGGGCCGTCGCGGACGGTCATGCGGCCCTGGCGGCGGCGATGGACGGCCCGCCGCCGGACCTGATCCTCAGCGACGTGATGATGCCGGGCCTGAGCGGCTTTGGCCTGCTGGCGGCGGTGCGGGCCGAGCCCAGGCTGGAGGGGCAGCTGGTCATCCTGCTGTCGGCGCGGGCGGGCGAGGAGGCGCGGGTCGAGGGCCTGGCCGCCGGAGCCGACGACTATCTGGTCAAGCCGTTCAGCGCTCGTGAGCTGCGGGCGCGGGTCGATGGGGCCGTGCGCCTGGGCCGGCAGCGCCTCCAGGCCGCGCGGCGCGAGCAGGACCTGCGCGCCGAGTTCGTCGCCGAGCGCGGGCGAGCGGCCCTTCTGCAGAGCCAGGCCCAGTTGGACTTCGCGCTGGAGGCCGGACGCCTGGGCGGCTGGGAAATGGACATCGAGAGCGACCGCATCGCCGTCTCGCCCAGTTTCCGCAGCCTGTTCGGCCTGGGGCCCGCCGATCCGTTCGAATACTATGCCGACATCGTCCGGCGGGTGCATCCCGAGGACCGCGATCGCCGCCATGCCGCAGTCCAGCAGGCCATCGCGACGGGGCAGGACCTGGATGTCGAGTACCGCATCGCGGGCGACGATGGAGCCGAGCGCTGGGTGCTGGCGCGGGGGCGGGCGACCTATGAGGACGGGCGGCCGATCCGGCTGGCCGGCGTCACGCTCGACATCACCGAGCGCAAGGCGGCCGAGGCCCGCCAGAAACTGCTGCTGGCCGAGGTGGACCATCGGGCCAAGAACACCCTGGCCAGCGTCCAGTCGATCGCCGTCCAGACCCTGAGGCGGACCCGCGATCCCGAGGCCTTCGCCGAGACCTTCATCGCCCGCATCCACGCGCTGTCACGCGCCCACGAGCTGTTGACGGCCAGCGCCTGGGAGGGCGCGGACCTGGCCGAGGTGATCCGGCGGACGGTCGGCCTGCATCTGCCGCAGGCCGAACAGGCGCGGGTGGCGCCGGCGGGGCCGCCGATTCGACTGGGTCCCAATGCGGCGGTCACGGTCAGCATGGCGTTCAACGAACTGGCGACCAACGCCACCAAGTACGGCGCGCTGTCGGTGGCCGGCGGCCGCGTGACCGTGGACTGGTCGCTGGGGCCGGATCGCGACGAGATCGTCATCGACTGGCGCGAGACGGGCGGCCCCGCCGTGGTCGTCCCGCCCCGCCGGGGCTTTGGGTCGCGTCTCCTGGAACAGGGCCTGCCGCGCGAACTGGGCGGCCAGGCCGAGCTTCAGTTCCTGCCCGAGGGGCTGCGTTGCCTCATGCGTTTGCCGCTGTCGGCCAAGATCAGCCTGGCGGAACGCTGAGCGGGCGGCCGCCTTACGCCTTCTTCTTGCCCTTGGCCTTGGCGGTGTTGAAGGCGACGGCGGCGCGGAACAGGGCCTTGAACGCCTCGGCGTCGATCTCCGCGCCCTCCGGGAAGTCGATGGCGCGGCGGACATTGCCCTCCAGGCTGGAATTGAACAGCGGCTTGGGATCGGCCAGCGCCGCGCCGTGAGCGAAGGTCGTCTTGACCACCTTCTTGTAGACCTCGCCGGTGCAGATCAGGCCGTCGTGCGACCACACAGGCTTGCCCCACTTCCACTCCTCGACCACGTCGGGATCGGCCTCATGGATCAGCTGGCGCATGCGGGCCAGGGTCTGGCCGCGCCAGTCGGTGAGCTCGCCGATGGCGCGGTCGATCAGGATGGAGGCGGGGACGCCGACGTCCTCGGGGCGGGTGCTTTTCATAAGGTGTCCTTGTGTCGCTAGAGGCGTTCGCCAGGCAGGAGGGCGGCCTGGCGGACCCAGTCGCTGAACTGGTCCTCGTCCAGGGGTTCGTCCTCGGAGACGTGCAGGTAGCGCACGGTGTCCTTCTTGGAGGCGACGGGCGGCGGCGGGTCCAGCGCCGCGCCCCGGAAGAAGGCGATCTTCACGTAGCGGGCATAGACGTGGATCGCCAGGAACCAGGCCTTGTCACCGGTTCCGTAGAACGGCGAGTTCCACTTCACCGCCTTGACCACGTCCGGGATCGCGGCGGTGATCAGGGCGTCGAGACGGGCCCCGACGGCGCTTTTCCAGCCCGGCATGGCGGCGATATAGGCCTGCACCGGTCCATCGCCATCGCCCTTGGGGATCTGGGGGTTGCCGCCCGACAGGAGGACCGGTTCGCTCATAAGTCGTCCTTATGCCTTGGCCCGCCGCGCCTTCAGCACATAGGGCAGCACGAAGAGATAGAGGCCGCTGACCAGCAGCAGGATAAGCGGGATCAGGGCGAAAAGGCCAACCCAGGCCGGCGGCTGGCCCTGCGTCATCACCGCCATGTAGCCCATGACCCCCAGGGTGAAGGCGATCGACAGCCAGCGATGCAGCTGGCGCATCAGCGGGCTCATGCGGTCTTCTCCAGCGTGATTTCCAGCTTGTCGAAGAAGGTCTTCCAGCCGGCGTGGGCGCCGCCGAAGGCCTGCTTCTGGTCGGGACGGAAGCCGGCCTGCTCCATGCGCAGGTGGGTGCCGGCGTCGGTTGGGGTCAGGGTGAAGGTGACCACGCTCTTGAGGGCATAGGCCGGGTCCTCGTGGTCGAAGTCCCAGCTGTAGGCCAGCTTGTGGTCGGGCTCGATGGCCAGGACCTCGCAGTCCAGCACGCCGCCCCATTCGCCGGTGAGCTTGAAGTGATGGCCGACGGTCGGGACGAAGTCGTTGGCCATCAGCCATTCGGCGATCAGGTGCGGCTGGGTCAGGGCCCGCCACAGCTTGGCGGGCGGGTGGGCGATGTCGCGCTCGACGACGACAGTTTTTGTCTCGGTCATTGGTCCATCCTGTTGAGCAGGTCTTCCAGCCTGTCGAACCGGCCTTCCCAGAAGCCGGCCATCTGGTTCGTCCAGTCGATCAGCGGCCCGAGGGCGCCGAGCTGGGCGGTGTAGTGGGTCTGGCGGCCGGCCTGCCGATCGCGCACCAGCCCGGCCAGCTTGAGGGCGGCCAGGTGCTTGGAGACGGCGGGTTGGGACACGCCGGCCTGGGCCGTGAGCGCCCCGACCGTCTGCTCGCCGTCCCGGCACAGGCGCTCGAACAGCGCCCGGCGGGTGGGGTCGGCGAGGGTCCGGAAGAGCAGGTCGTGGGGAAGTTGCGGGGTCAAACGAATAACTCTGTGGTTATGGGTTTTCTCATAACTCTGGAGTTATGGATGCGTCAAGAGCGTTGTTCTCCGACCGCGATCCGCTAGCGTGGCTGTCCCACGTCCGGAGACCGCCCTTGCGCCTGCTCGCCAAGATCGTCGCGACCGCCCTGCTGCTGCTGGCTCCGCCGGCCTTCGCCAAACCCGCCAAGCCTGTCCCGGTGCTCACCGCCGGGGCCGTGGCCTCGCCGGACCGCTACGGGGCGCTGGCGGCGCAGGAGATCCTCAAGGCCGGCGGCAACGCGGTCGATGCGGCGGTGGCGACTGGGTTCGCCCTGGCTGTCACCTATCCCGAGGCCGGCAATCTGGGCGGCGGCGGGTTCATGACCCTCTATGTCGGCGGCAAGCCCTACTTCCTAGACTACCGCGAGACGGCCCCGGCGGCGGCCTCGGCCGACATGTATCTGGGCAAGGACGGCGAGCCGGTCGAGGGCCTGTCGCTGTACGGCAATCTCGCGTCCGGCACGCCCGGCACGGTGCGCGGCCTGGCCATGGCCCACAAGCGCTTCGGCAAGCTGCCCTGGGCGCGGGTCCTGGCCCCGGCCATCCGCTACGCCCGCGACGGTTTCGAGGTGAACGCGCAGTTCGCCGGCATGCTGAGCAGCGAGGTCCCGCCGCAATTCAAGGGCACCAACTTCAAGACGTTCTTCGGTCCTCGCAAGGCCGGGACGCTGTTCAAGCAGCCGGACCTTGCCGCCACGCTGGACCGCATCGCCAAGGGCGGCGACCGCGAGTTCTACGAGGGCAAGACCGCCGACCTGCTGGTCGCCCAGATGCAGCGGGGACCCAAGGGCCTGATCACCAAGGCCGATCTGGCCGCGTACAAGGCCGTCTGGCGCGCGCCGATCACCGCCAAGTGGCGCGGCTACGACGTCATCACCGCCCCGCCGCCCAGTTCGGGTGGCGTCGCCCTGATGCAGATGCTGCTGATGAAGCAGGACCTGGCGCCGAGGTTCAAGGGCGTCGCCCTCAACGAACCGCAGTACGTCCACCTGCTGGCCGAGATCGAAAAGCGCGTCTACGCCGACCGCGCGGAGTATCTGGGCGATCCGGACTTCGTGAAGGTCCCGGTGTCGAACCTCATCAACCCCGCTTATGTCGCCATGCGCGCGGCCGAGGTCGATCCGGACAAGCCGTCAGCCACCAAGGCGGTGGTCCCGGGCCTGGAGAAGCCGCAGACCACCCACTTCTCCATCGTCGACAAGTGGGGCAACGCCGTCTCCAACACCTATACGCTGAACGGCTGGTTCGGCTCGGGCGTGGTGGTCGAGGGGGCGGGCTTCATCCTCAACGACGAGATGGACGACTTCTCGGCCAAGCCCGGCGCGCCCAACATGTTCGGCGTGGTCGGCGGGACCGCCAACGCCATCGCGCCGCATAAGCGGCCCTTGTCCTCGATGACCCCGACCATCCTGGTCAAGGACGGCAAGCCGGCCATGGTCATCGGCACGCCGGGGGGCTCGCGGATCTTCACCTGGGTGTTCCAGGTGCTGGCCAATGTCTACGACTTCGACCTCAGCCTGAAGGCGGCCCAGAAGGCCCCGCGCTTCCACCACCAACTGCTGCCGGAGAACGTGATCTTCTACGAGCCGTCCGCGCCGCCGTCGGCCGGTTTGAAGACGGCGCTGGAGGGGCGCGGCTACAAGTGGGTCGAGGACTTCAGCGGCGACATGGAGGCGATCCAGGTGGTGGGCAAGACGCCCGTGCCGGAGGCGGACCCCCGGGCGCGGGGCGTGGCGCTGGTGGTGAAGTAGAGCGGCGGCGCTGGCCCCCTCCACCGGCGTTTGCCGGTCCCCCTCCCCCAAGAGGGGGAGGAGAGCCCACCCCGCAAGGGCGGAGGTTAACTCTCCGCCCCGTTTGGGGGCGGACAGACCTGCGCGAGCAGGTCAGGTGGGGGCCTGTGCTGAGCTACAGCCCACTGATCTCCGCCACCACCTTCAGCGCCGCCTCGCGCGGGTCGTTCGCCGCCGTGATCGGGCGGCCGCAGACGAGGTGGCTGGCGCCGGCGCGGATGGCGTCGGCGGGCGCAGCGGCGCGGGCCTGGTCGTTCTTGGCCGACCAGTCGGGGCGCACGCCGGGGGTGACGATGAGGAAGTCCGGCTTGCCGGCTTCTTTGGCAATCTCGCGAGCCATGGCCGCCTCGTGCGGCGACGAGACGATGCCATCGACGCCGGCCTCGATCGCCTGGCGCACGCGGCGCTCGACCAGGTCGTGGGCGTTGAAGCTGTAGCCCATCTCGACGAGGTCGGCGTCGGTCAGGCTGGTCAGCACCGTGACGGCCAGAATCTTCAACGACGAGTCGCCGCGCGCCTTCACCGCCGCCTTCATCACCTGCGGCTCGGCGTGGACGGTCAGCAGGTCGCAGCCGCTTTGCGCCAGCACCCGGGCCGAGCGCTCCACGGTCGCGCCGATGTCGTGCAGCTTCCAATCGAGGAAGATCGACTTGCCCGAGGCCTTTAGCTCATGGGCCAGGGTCATGCCGTCGCTGGCCAGCAGCTCCAGGCCGATCTTGTAGAACGACACCGCGTCGCCCAGCTGGTCCACCATCTGGCGGGCGTCGTCGGTGGTGGGCAGGTCCAGCGGAACGATCAGGCGCGGATCGGCGGTCATGTCTTTGCCCCCAGGGGTTGGCGCGCGTGATCGTCCGCCCTAGGAAGGGCGAAGTTTCCGGCGCGATCAAAAGGTAAGGACGTCGAATGACCGAGGCCAAACTCGCCGTCAACTTCTTCGTCGCGCTGTTCGCCCTGATCGACCCGATCGGCAACGTGCCGTTGTTCGCCGCCGCCACCCTGGGCGCGGCCGCTGCCGGCCGTCGAATGGTCGCCGTCTATATCGGCCTGTTCGTCGCCGCGTTCCTGATCTTCTTCTTCTTCACGGGCGTGGGCCTGCTGGCCTTCTTCGGCATCTCGATGCCGGCCTTCCGTATCGCCGGCGGGGTGATCCTGTTCATCCTGGGCCTGGACATGCTGCGCGACGACTTCACCACCATGTTCGCCGACGCGGCCGAGGGGATCGAGGGTCAGTCGGCGCGGGTCTACGCCCAGAAGCGCTTCGAGCGCCTGATCGTGCCGTTCGCCATGCCGCTGCTGATCGGGCCGGGCGCGATCTCGACCGTGATCATCTACGCCGCCGAGGCCAAGCCGTTCGGCTGGGCGGGCCTGGGCCTGGGCGTGGCGGTGATCTCGGCGGTGTCGCTGGTGATGGTGGCGGTGTTCTGGGCCGCGCCGCTGATCAGCAAGGTGCTGGGCCGGATCGGCATGAGCATCGTGGTGCGGGTGCTGGGCCTGATCCTCTGCGCCCTGGCGGTGCAGTTCGTGCTGATCGGCGTCGGCGACGCCACGCGCGGCCTGGTCCGCCAGGACGCCAAGGCGCCCTACGCGGCCGCTAAGTAGCCGCGCGGTCTGGACAGTCTTGGCCGCAGGAGCCCATATCCCCGCCATGCGCGCACACGATGCCGATGTGATCATCGCCGGCGCCGGCATGGCCGGCTCGACCCTGGCTCTGGCCTTGGCCTCCGGAGGCCTGAAGCCGCTGCTGGTCGATCCCCAGCCGTTCGAGGCCCAGCTGGCCCCGACCTTCGACGGGCGCAGCTCGGCGATCGCCTATTCCAGCTTCCGCCAGTGGCGCACGATCGGCGCGGGCGAGGCCCTGGCGTCGCACGCCCAGCGCATCGAGCAGATCCTGGTCACCGACGGCCGCACGCCCGGGGCCGCGGCCCGCAAGGCCTCGCCGGCCTTCCTGCGCTTTGATAGCAGCGAGATCTCCGGCCGCATCGACGGCGAGCCGCTGGGCTATCTGATCGAGAACCGCCAGATCCGCGCGGCCTTGTCCCAGGCGGTGATCGCCAAGGGCATTCCGGTCATCGCGCCGATGGCGGCCAAGGCCCTGACGGTCGAGGCCGGCGCGGCGAAGCTCACCCTGTCCGACGGCCGGGTGCTGTCGGCCCCGCTGGCGGTCAGCGCCGAGGGCCGGGGCTCGGTCCTGCGCCGGGCGGCCGGCATCGGCGAGATCGGCTGGGGCTATGGCCAGAGCGGCGTCGTCTGCACCGTGCGGATGCAGCGCCCGCACGAGGGCGTCGCCCACGAATATTTCCTGCCCAGCGGCCCGTTCGCCATCCTGCCGCTGACCGACAATCGCGCCAGCCTGGTCTGGACCGAGAGCACCGCGCGCGGCGAGGCGCTGCGCAACGCCTCGAAGGAAGCCTTCCACGCCCACCTGATGCGGCGGTTCGGCGACTTCCTGGGCGAGGTCACGATCGAGGGGCCGACCTTCGTCTATCCGCTGTCGCTGTCGCTGGCCGAGCGCATGGCAGCGCCGCGCCTGGCCTTGATCGGCGACGCCGCGCATGGGGTGCATCCGATCGCGGGGCAGGGCCTGAACCTGGGTCTGAAGGATGCCGCCGCCCTGGCCGAGGTGCTGGTCGAAGCCGTTCGCAATGGCGAGGACATCGGCAGTGAGGTGGTGCTGGAGCGCTATGTCCGCTGGCGGCGGTTCGACACGGTCAGCAATGCGCTGGCGTTCGACGCGTTCGTGCGGGTGTTCTCGAACGATAATCCGCTGATGCGGGTCGTGCGGGGCGCTGGGTTGGCGGTGGTCAACCAGATCGCGCCGGCGCGACGGTTCTTCATGCACGAGGCTGGCGGCGGGGTGGGTGACCTGCCGAAGCTGCTGCGGGGTGTGAGCCTCTAGAGGGCGGCGCTGTCCCCCTCCACCGCCGTTCGGCGGTCCCCCTCCCCCAAAGGGGGAGGAGAGTGTTCCCGGTGAGGGGGAAAGCCATTTCTTCTCCGCCCCGTTTGGGGGCGGACAGACCTGCGTAAGCAGGTCAGGTGGGGGCCTGTGCTGAGCTTAGAGCTCCCGCGCCTCTTCCGGCAGCATGATCGGCACGCCATCCCGGATCGGATAGGCCAGCTTGGCCGAGCGGCTGATCAGCTCGCCCTTGGCGCGGTCGTATTCCAGCGGGCCGCGCGTCACGGGGCACACCAGAACTTCCAGCAGGCGCGGGTCGACGTCGATGATCTGAGCGGGAGCGTCTTGGGTCATGACGCCTCTCTACTGGATCGAATGCGGTTCGTCATCGTCCCCGGCGGCCGCGTCGATCTCCAGCAGCGCGGTCAGGGTCGCCTTGCGCTCGAAGATGGTCTCGGCCTCCAGCAGGGCCTGCTTTTCCATCGGGTCGAAGGGCAGGGCCATGGCCAGGCTGTTGATCAGGGCGTCCGAGGGCGCGCTCTCGGCGTCGGTCCAGTCGATGGCCAGGCCCCGATGGTCGAGATAGCGGCGGAGAGCGTTCAGCAAGCGGTCGATATCGGCGGCGGTGCGGGTGCCGCCCGGGCCGTCCTCGCGCAGGTCGGGCTCATAGGGCGCGAAGTCGGCGCGGACCTGGCGGTAGGGCGTGCGCACCGGCAGCTCGTCACCGGCCCGGAAGCGGCAGACCCCGGTCAGGGTGATCAGGTAGCGGCCGTCGCTGGTCTCGGCGAAGCTGGTCACCCGGCCGGCGCAGCCGACGGGGGCCAGGGACGGGCGCTGGTTGTCGGCGGCCTGGTGCGGGCGGGTCTGGATCATGCCGATGATCCGCTCGCCCGACATGGCGTCGTCCAGCATGTTCAGGTAGCGCGGCTCGAAGATGTTCAGCGGCAGCTGGCCGCCGGGCAGCAGCAGCACCCCGTCCAGCGGGAACACCGGGATCACCAGCGGAAGGTCGCTCAGCTTTCGGTAGGCCGCCGCCATTCAGCGCTCCCTTTGCTTCGTTTTTGTCCTAGCTGAACAGGATCGACGACAGTTTGCGCCGGCCCTGCTTGGCCACTTCCGAGGTCGGACCGGCCGCCTCGAACACCGTCAGCAGCTGCTTGCGCGCCGCGTCGTCGTTCCACGTACGGTCGCGGGCGATGATGGTCAGAAGATGGTCGGCGGCCGCGTCCAGGCGTCCGGTCCCGGCCAGGGCCTTGGCCAGCTCGAAGCGGGCCTCGTGGTCGTCGGGGTCGGCGGCCAGGCGCTTGTCGAACTCGGCGGTCTCGGACGGGGCGTCTTCGGCCAGCGCCAGCGCGGCGCGGGCGGCGTCCAGGTCGGGGTCCTTGGCGTCGGCCGGGGCCATGGCGACGATTTCGGCCGCGCCCTCCAGGTCGCCGTTCAGCAGATAGGCGCGGGCCATGCCGCCCAGGGCCTTGATGTTCTCCGGATCGGTCTGCAGCGCCTGGGCGAAGGCCTGGGCCGCGCCGCCGATGTCACCGATCTCCAGCGATTCCTTGCCCAGGGCGAGCAGCTCCTCGATGGCGCTGGCGCCCTCGGCCCCGGCCAGTTTCTCGACGAAGGCCTTGACCTGGCTCTCGGGCAGGGCGCCCTGGAACGCGTCCACCGGGCGGCCATCGACGAAGGCGTAGACGGTCGGGATCGACTGCACGCGCAGCTGGCCGGCGAAGCCCGGATTGGCGTCGACGTCGATCTTGACCAGCTTGACCGCGCCATTGGCGGCGCCGACGACCTTTTCCAGGGCCGGGGTCAGCTGCCGGCACGGGCCGCACCAAGTGGCCCAGAAGTCGACGATGACGGGCTGGGTCTTGGAGGCCTCGATCACGTCCGCCATGAAGCTGGCGTCGGTGCCGTCCTTGATGTGTTCGCTCTTCGAAGGCGCGGGCTTTTCGCCGATCAGGGACATCGGGTCTCTCGTGTACTCAAGGTGGGAACGCTCGAAGCGGCAAGATGGTCCTTCGAGACCATCTTCGCAACGCTCCGCATCCCACAACCCGCTCATCCCCGCGAAAGCGGGGATGAGCGGTGTTTGAGGGGGCTTAGCCCACCACTTCCATCGCCGCGAAATCCACGATCATCGGCTCCACGCCCAGCGCTGTCAGGAACTTGCGGAAATCGGCCTGGGACACCGCCGTGGTGGCGTCGTTGCCCAGGGGGTGGAAGTTGACCGGGTCGCTGTCCGCCAGGGCCTTGTCGAGCACGAAGCGCAGGCGCTTTTCGGTGTCGTTGATCAGGCCGAACGCCGTTACCGAGCCCGGCGTCACGCCCAGGGTCTCGACCATCATCTCGACGGGGCCGAACGACAGCCGGCCCGAGCCGATCACGTGGTGCAGCTTCTTCAGGTCGATCGTCGTCTCGCCCAGGGCCGAGATCAGCCACAGCTGGCCCTTGGCGTCCTTGAGGAACAGGTTCTTGGTGTGACCGCCGGGCAGGGCCGCCTTGATCTCCAGCCCTTCCTCGACGCGGAACACCGGCGGGTGGTCGAGGGTCGCGTGCTTCACGCCGTGGGCGTCGAAGAAGGCGAAGAGATCGGAGCGGGTCTTCATGCGGCTCTACTAGACGGCGGAAGGGCGCGAGCGCTAGACCTGACCATCAGGGTAGGAAAACAAGGACGAAGGCCGGCATGGAACTGGAGTGCTATCCCACCGAGAACCGTCCGCCGGATATCGTGCCGGGCCGCCCGCAGCGCGCCTGGATGGATCATTTCGCCGACCGCCATCCCTATCGTTGCCTGCCGCTGACCATGGCCAACACCACCGGCTGGGACATCCTGTGTCCGGTCGGCTTCTCGATGACCTGGGACGGCGGGGCGCATCAGGACTGCATCAAGTTCCAGCCTGACCACCCCTATCCAGGCTTCACCGATTTCGTGAAGTCGCACTTCACCCGGGGCGTGGTGACCTTCCACACCGGCTATCTGTTCCGCACCCCGCCCAGCTGGTCGCTGATGACCATGGGGCCGCCCAATCATATCAAGGACGGCATCCAGCCGCTGGCCGGCGTGATCGAGACCGATTGGCTGCCGTTCCCCTTCACGATGAACTGGATGTTCACCCGTCCCGGCACGGTGCGGTTCGAGAAGGGCGAGACCTTCTGCTTCATCATGCCGATCCAGGACAAGCCGATCGAGGCCTTCCAGCCGGTGATCCGCTCGATGAACTCCAACACCGACCTGCGCCGCCAGTACGACGTCTGGGCCGAGAAGCGCACGGAGTTCAACAAGCTGATCTTCAAGCGCGACCCGGAGGCGACCAAGGAGGCCTGGCAGCGCTTCTACTTCAAGGGCGAATACCCCGAGGAGATTCAGGCCGAGGCCCCCAGCCACCACGTCAACAAGCGCCGGATGAAGGCCCCGAAGGTCGGGGCCTAGGGGGCGGCGGCGCGACCGCATGATGTTTCAATCTCGCAAAGAAATACTACCATCACGCGATATGTGGTGGTAGTTTAGCTTGGCGCGAAAGTGCGCGCCCCGATTTCAAGTCCCCAATTTCAAGTCATCGTCTGATCCAGGTTCCGCGCCCCACCGGGCGCGGTTGTTGCTGTCGCGTGCGTCGAAGCCGGTCGCCGCCCCGATCCCGAGGCGTCGAACCGCAACCGATCGGAGACATCGCAATGCCCCTTACCGATATCCTGGCGTCTCAACGTATCAATCCCGTCCTGGCCGATCATCTGGCCGATTTCCTCAAGCCGGTGCTGCGGCTGAACACGGTGGTCGAGATCCTGGTGGTGGTCGACACGGCCATCTCCACGGTCCCGGGCGGCGGCTTCGGCGTCGGTCGGGTCATCGAACTGATCCGGGCCTCGGGCGTCGGCTGCATGCGCTTCCGCGTCGACATCGCCCTGCGCAACGGCTCGGCGCCGGCCGTCGTGGCCTCGCCCACGCCTTACGGCCCCAAGTACACGGGCTTCCGCTTCGACATGGCCAGTGGCGGGACGCACGTTATCGACCACTACGAGCAGATCTGGTGCTTCGGCTTCGATCCCGACAATTTCGGCGGGCCGGACTCCAATATCGACGCCCATCCGACGGCCGCCACCAATACCGAGCTGGCCTATCTGGCCAGTTGGATGGAGACCAAGAAGGGCGGGCTGTTCGCCACCGGCGACCACGACTATCTGGGCGCCTCGATGTGCCACAAGATCCCGCGCATCTGCTCGATGCGGCGCTGGACCAACGCCGACGGCGTGCCGCCGATCGACACCCCCGACCGCATCGACACGCTGCGGCCGCCGTCGCCCGCCTACGAGCCGGGCTGGCCCGGCGGACCGCTCGCCTTGGACAACACCGGCAACCAGGGCGACCTGACGCCCCAGCCGATCCAGTGGACGCCCTGGCAGACGCACCGGATCGGGGCCTTCATCCAGAAGACGCGCCCGCATCCCGTGCTGTGCCATCCCACCCTGGGGCCGATCAACATCATGCCCGATCACGGACATGAGGGCCTGTGCCACGACACCGGAACCGTCGATCTGGCGGCCACCTACAATTTCGGCGGCGGGCCCAAGCGGGAATATCCGGACGCCACGGGCGGCGGCGCCACGCCCGGACCGTTGGTCATCGCCTACGGCTCGACCCTGGGATCGCCGCCCTACGTCTTCACCAAGCACGAACAGCCGGCCCGGCCCAAATTCCCGATGATCAGCGTCTATGACGGCCATGCCGCGGGCGTCGGACGGGTGGCCACCGACTCGACCTGGCACCACTGGTTCGACGTCAATATCGACGACTTCCGCGCGGCGGGCGGCGTCGATTGGGACAAGATCAGCCGCTACTACATCAATCTGGCCGTCTGGCTCAGCCCGCCCGGCTACACGACGCGCTGCCTCTATTTCACGACCTTCATCAGCCACTTCCAGTATCCCGGCTTCCAGGAATATTCGCCGCGCGTGTCGACGCTGGACATGGGCCGCGTGCTGCGGAAGTGGATCGTCAGGACCTATGGCCCCTGCTGGATCACCCAGGTGATCTTCGACCTGCTGGACGAGCTGCGCTTCCCCTATCGCGAGCTGGAGAAGCTGTGGCCGCACGAGCCGTGGCCGTGCCTGACCTGTCCGCCGTTCGAGCTGATCGAGGATATGATCCTGGGCGGGCTGGTGCGCGCCAGCCTCGACGACGCCGATCGGATCAAGAAGGCGGTCTCGGCCGGCAAGCGGGTCGAGCCACTGAGGGCCCAGGCGCTGGAGGACATCATGCTGCCCGGCGTCGGGCCGGCGCTGGCCGAGCTGTCCGAGGCGCTGAGCAAGGAAGGCAGCCGCATGGCGCCCGTCCTGGACGGGGTGGGGCGCTATGCGGCGGCCTTCAGGGACATCAAGCGCGGCTAGGCCGCCTTCACGGCCGAGACGATCGATTTGACGACCTTCTTCACCAGAGCCGGGTCGTCGCCCTCGGCCATGATGCGGATCAGCGGTTCGGTGCCGGACGCGCGCACGACGATGCGGCCGGCGCCGTTCAGCTGGGCTTCGCCATCGGCGATGGCTTCCTTGACGCTCTTGGCTTCCAGCGGCTTGCCGCCGGCGAAGCGGACGTTTTCCAAGAGCTGCGGCACGGGCTCGAACTGACGGCCCAGGGCGCTCATCGGCTTGCCGGTCTGGATCATCACCGCCAGCACCTGCAGGGCGGCGATCAGGCCGTCACCGGTGGTCGAGAAGTCCGACAGGATCAGGTGGCCCGACTGCTCGCCGCCGACATTGAAGCCGCCTTCGCGCATGCGCTGCATGACGTAGCGGTCGCCGACGGCGGTGCGCTCCAGGGTCAGGCCCAGGCCGTTCAGCTGGCGCTCGAGGCCCAGGTTCGACATCACCGTGGCCACGACGCCGCCGCCCTTCAGGGTCCCGGCGCTGGCCAGGGCCGAGGCGATGATGGCCATGATCTGGTCGCCGTCGACGACCACGCCCTTCTCGTCGCAGATCACCAGGCGGTCGGCGTCGCCGTCGAGCGCGATGCCGATGTCGGCGCGGTACTCGCGGACCATCTTGGCCATGGTCTCGGGATGGGTCGAGCCGCACTCGGCGTTGATGTTGGTGCCGTTCGGGGCGACCCCGACCGTGAACACCTCGGCGCCCAGCTCATAGAGCGCCTCGGGAGCCACCTTGTAGGCCGCGCCATGGGCGCAATCGATGACGATGCGCAGGCCCGACAGGTTCAGGTGGCGCGGGAAGGTCGCCTTGACGATCTCGATATAGCGGGCCTGGGCGTCGTCGATCCGCTTGACGCGGCCCAGCTCACGAGGCTCGGCCAGGCCCTCCTGCAGACCCTCGTCCATCAGGGCCTCGATCTTGAGCTCCTGGGCGTCGGAGAGCTTGTAGCCGTCCGGGCCGAACAGCTTGATGCCGTTGTCGGCGAAATTGTTGTGGCTGGCCGAGATCATGATCCCGAGGTCGGCGCGCATCGAGCGGGTCATCATGGCGACGGCCGGCGTGGGCAGTGGGCCAAAAAGTCGCACGTCCATGCCGACGCTGGTCAGGCCGGCCACCAAAGCGGGCTCGATCATGTAGCCCGACAGTCGGGTGTCCTTGCCGATCACCACCAGGTGGCGGCGCTCGTCCTGCGAGCGGAACAGCTTGCCGGCGGCGAGGCCGACGCGCAGGGCGACCTCGGCGGTCATGGGGTGCTTGTTGGCTTGGCCCCGGATGCCGTCGGTGCCGAAATAGGCGCGCTTGCTCATGGTCTTCGTCTGGTCTCTTTAGGGCCGTGCTTCGGACGCGAAACGATCCGAAATGCAGATTTACGGGAGGGGATGTTTAGCCGGTGCTAAAGGCCGCTCTCGAAATCCTCGCGTGGATAGGGATAGTCCTGTCGACGCGTTCTACAAGGGATCATGGCCCATGTGCGGCATTATCGGCATCGTCGGAAAACAACCCGTCGCCGAGCGTCTGATCGAGAGCCTCAAGCGGCTCGAATATCGGGGCTACGACTCGGCGGGCATCGCCGGGGTCGTGGGGAGCAAGGTCGAGCGCCGCCGGGCCAAGGGCAAGATCAAAGCCCTGGAAGCCGTGGTCGCCGAGGATCCGCTGATCGCCGAGACCGGCATCGGCCATACCCGCTGGGCCACCCACGGCGCGCCGAACGTCCAGAACGCCCACCCGCACACCGCCGGCCGCGTCACCCTGGTCCACAACGGCATCATCGAGAACTTCGCCGAGCTGAAGGCCGAGCTGGCCGCCGCCGGCCGCACGTTCTCCAGCGACACCGACACCGAGGTCATCGCCCACCTGATCGACGCCGAGCTGGCCACCGGCCTGCCGCCGCTGGACGCCTTCAAGGCCACGCTGGACCGCCTGACCGGCGCCTACGCCCTGGCCGTGCTGATCGAGGGCGAGAACGACCTGATCCTGGGCGCGCGTCGCGGCAGCCCGCTGGTGGTCGGCGAAGGCCAGGGCGAGATGTTCCTGGGCTCGGACGCGCTCGCGGTGGGTCCCTTCACCAACCGCGTCGTCTATCTGGACGAGGGCGACTACGTGGCCCTGGACCACGACAGCTACCGGATCTTCGACGCCACCGGCGCGGCCGTGATCCGTCCGGTCCGCGTGGTGCCGACCTCGGCGGTGATGCTGGAGAAGGGCAACTATCGGCACTTCATGGAGAAGGAGATCCATGACCAGCCCGAGGGCTGCCAGCGCACGATCGCGGCCTATGTCGACACCCTGGCTTCGAAGGCGTCGGTGCCGGGCGACATCGACTTCGCCAAGTTGGAGCGCATCCAGATCGTGGCCTGCGGCACGTCCTATATCGCCGGCGTCGTGGGCAAGTACCTGATCGAGCAGCTGGCCGACCTGCCGGTCGATGTCGAGATCGCCTCGGAGTTCCGCTACCGCCAGCCGGCCCTGCGACCGGGCTCGCTGGTCATCGCCATGTCGCAGTCGGGCGAGACCGCCGACACCCTGGCGGCCCTGCGCTACTGCAAGGCCAAGGGCATGAAGAGCGCCGTGGTCGTGAACGCCCAGGAGTCCACGATGGCCCGCGAGGTCGACGTGGTCTGGCCGATCCACTGTGGTCCCGAGATCGGTGTGGCCTCGACCAAGGCCTTCACCGCCCAGGTCAGCGTGATGATCTCGCTGGCCATCGCCGCCGCCGCGGCGCGCGGGACCATCGACGCGACCGAGGAGCAGCGCCTGGTCAAGGTGCTGCTGGAAGCTCCCCGCCTGATCGCCGAGGCCATCGGCCTGGAAGACGCCATCAAGGAGATCGCCGCCGACGTCGCCAAGGCGCGGGACGTGCTCTATCTGGGCCGCGGCCCGATGTCGGCCCTGGCCCTGGAAGGCGCGCTGAAGCTGAAGGAGATCAGCTACATCCACGCCGAGGGCTACGCCGCCGGCGAGCTGAAGCACGGCCCGATCGCCCTCGTGGACGACCAGACCCCCATCGTCATCCTGGCCCCGCACGACAGCTATTTCGAGAAGTCCGCCTCGAACATGAGCGAGGTCATGGCCCGCGGCGGGCAGGTGATCTTCATCACCGACACCGAAGGCGTGAAGCACGCGCCGGCGGGGGCCAAGGTGGTGGTCACGGCGCCGGCCAGCGACCCGCTGGTCTCGACCCTGGTGATGTCGGCCCCGATCCAGCTGCTGGCCTACCACGTGGCGGTGGTGAAGGGCGCGGATGTGGACCAGCCGCGGAACTTGGCGAAGTCGGTGACGGTGGAATAACGCCAACCGTTCCGCCCTAAACCAAACTCCGCTCATCCCCGCGAAAGCGGGGACCCAAGCCGACTTTCCGGTTGCGAGATCGGGTGATATAAGTTCATGATATGTTCCATGATGCGAGAGCAATCATGGACAAGATGTTCTGTGTCTACCTGCTGGCCAGCAGGCCATACGGCACACTGTACTGCGGCCACACCGATGACCTTGCTCGCCGCATCTGGGAGCATCAACAGAAGCTCCGTAAAGGCTTCGCATCTAAGTACGGTGTGGATCGGCTCGTTTGGTACGAGATGGGCGAGACGCGGGAGGCCGCGTTCATCCGCGAGCGCCAGATCAAGAAATGGAACCGCGCATGGAAGATCCAGCTGATCGAGGCGCTGAACCCCACGTGGTCCGACCTGTCCGAGACCCTGAACTGCTGAGCACTATTCCGCCAGCGCAGCTTGGGTCCCCCGCTTTCGCGGGGATGAGCGGGGTTTTTGGTATCAGGTCTGGTTCAGCGCCGAATTCTTCCGCGAATACCCGAAGTAGATCGCGCAAGCGGCCGCGACCCACACCGCGAACAGCGCCCACGTATCCAGCGGCAGTCCCACGATCAGGTATCCGCAGAACGCCACGCTGAGCACCGGCACCACCGGATACAGCGGCACGCGATACCCGCGCGGCAAATCCGGCTGCGTCCGCCGCAGGATGATCACCCCCAGCGACACGATGGCGAAGGCGATCAGCGTGCCCATGCTGGTCAGGTTCACCAGCACGTCCAGCGGCACGAACGCCGCCAGCACCGCGATGAAGGCGGCGACAATGTAGGTGTTGAGGTCCGGGCTGCGGGTCTTCGGATGCAGGCGCTGGAACACCTTGGGCAGCAGGCCGTCGCGGCTCATGGCGTAGAGGATCCGCGTCTGGCCGTACATGACCACGAGCGTGATCGAGAAGATCGAGACGATCGCCCCGACGCACAGGATCAGCGAGGTCCAGGCCTGGCCCGTCAGGTTGCGCAGGATCACCGCCAGCCCGGCTTCCTGGCCCTTGAATTCCGTCCAGGGCTGGGCCCCGACGGCGGCCAGGGCGACCAGGATGTAGACGGCCGTGACGATCAGCAAGCTGAGCACGATGCCCAGCGGCAGGGTCTTGCGCGGGTCCTTGACCTCCTCGCCGGCCGTCGAGACCGCGTCGATGCCGATATACGAGAAGAAGATCGACGAGGCCGCCGCGCCCACGCCCGCCACGCCCATCGGCATGAACGGCGTCAGGTTGCCGGCATGGAAGCCGCTGAAGGCGATGACCACGAAGAACAGCAGGACCAGCAGCTTCAGCACCACCAGGATGGCGTTGATGGTCGTCGACTCCTTCACGCCGCGCAGCAGCAGCACCATGCAGGCCCCGACCAGCACCACGGCCGGCAGGTTGAACACCCCGCCCGCGCCAGGAGCCTTGGCGATGGCGTCGGGCATCTTCACCCCGATCAGGTCGACCAGCATCTCGTTCAGGTACTGGCCCCAGCCGACCGCGATCGCCGAGGCCGAGACGGCGTATTCCAGCAGCAGGCACGCGCCGACGATGAAGGCGACGAACTCGCCCAGGGTCGCGTAGGCGTAGGAGTACGAGGAGCCCGAAACCGGGATGGTCGAGGCCAGCTCGGCGTAGCACAGGGCGGTCAGGGCGGCCGTGATGCCCGCCAGCACGAACGACAGGATCACCGCCGGACCGGCGGCGGGCACGGCCGTGGTCAGGGCCACGAAGATGCCGGTGCCGATGGTGGCGCCGACGCCCAGCATGGTCAGCTGGAACAGGCCGATGGTCCGCGGCAGGCTTTCGGGCGGATGCTCGCCCTCGATCTGGACGACGGGCTTGCGGCGCAGGAGGTCGGCGGCGCGGAACGGGGCCATGGCGGCTCCTTGCAAATCAAGGCGGCGCTATAGCCTCATCGACCCAACCTTGTCATCCCGGCCGCAGCGAAGCGGAGAGCCGGGACCCAGGGGCAACGGCACTGCGTCGGCCCCTGGGTCCCGGACAAGCGCTACGCGCTTTCCGGGATGACAAGGTGGGGAGATGTGTTGGGAGTCACCCGGCCGCCTTCAGCATGTAGTCCCGCGTCAGCGGCGCGGCGTCGCGCTTCTTGGCCAGCTGGATCTGGAAGACCATGTGGCCGCCGTGGCGGAAGCCCAATTCCGCGCCGGCCAGATAGAACTCCCACATCCGCCGGAAGCGGGCGTCGAACATGGTCGGGATGTCCGGATTGGCCATGAACCGCTCACGCCAGATGCGGCAGGTCTCGGCATAGTGCAGGCGGAGGATCTCGACGTCGGTGATCCACAGGCCGGCCTGCTCGATCGCCGTGACGATCTCCGACAGGCCGGGGATATAGCCGCCGGGGAAGATGTATTTCTGGGTGAAGGCGTTGGTCGCGCCCGGCCCGTGCATCTTGCCGATCGAGTGGACCAAAGCCACGCCGTCCTCGTCCAGCAGCTTGGCGATGGTCTCGAAATAGGTGCGGAAGTTCGGCGCGCCGACGTGTTCCAGCATGCCGACCGAGACGATGCGGTCGAATTTCTCGTCGAGGTCGCGATAGTCGGTCAGGCGGAAGTCGGTCTTGTCGGCCAGGCCCGCCTTCTCGGCGCGCTCCTTGGCCAGGGCCAGCTGCTCGGTCGACAGGGTCACGCCCGTCATCTGGGCCCCGAAGTCCTTGGCCAGGGTCATGGACAGACCGCCCCAGCCCGAACCGATGTCCAGCGTCTTCATGCCGGGCTGGATCAGCAGCTTGCGGCCGATCAGGGCTTTCTTGGCTTCCTGGGCCTCTTCCAGCGTCATGTCCGGACGCTCGAAATAGGCGCAGGAGTACTGCATGTCGGTGTCGAGGAACCGGCGGTAGAGGTCGTTCGACAGGTCGTAGTGGTGCGAGACGTTCTTGCGCGAAGCCACGCGGTCGTTGACCTGCTGGATGCGCCGCTTCAGCGCCTTGCGGAAGCGGGTCAGGGCCGAGCCGCGCTTGGGTTTACGCCCGCCGCTCTCGCCGACGATGGTCAGCAACTGGTCGATCGTCCCCTGTTCGAAGACGATGTCGCCTTCCATGTAGCCTTCGCCCAGGCCGAGGCTGGGATTGGCCAGCCGGCGCAGGCCCCGGGCGTTGATGCGGATCGCCACGGGCGGTCCCGTGCCGTCCCCGGCCTTGATGACCCGACCTCCCGGCAGGTGCGCCGTGAAATCGCCGGTCTTGATCATTTTGGAGAGCAGGGCTTCGATCATGGGGACCAACTTAAGCACAAGTTCGGCCGCGACAACCTGCCGCACATGTCTGTCATGGGGAGGAAAGCACATGTCGATCGAGATGACGCCGATCGGGCGGGTTGAAGGCGGCCGGGCGGTCCCTGAGGATGACGACTGGGGTCAGAGCCTGGCGTGCATCGTGCTGGACCCGGCGCGCTTCGACGACGAGGCGCTGATGGGGCTGGAAACCTTCAGCCACGCCGAGGTGGTCTATGTCTTCGACAAGGTCACCGACGACCAGATCGTCACCGGCGCGCGCCACCCGCGCGGCAACAAGGACTGGCCGCGCATCGGCATCTTCGCCCAGCGCGGCAAGAACCGGCCCAACCGCATCGGGGTCACGATCTGCGAGATCATCGCGGTCGATGGCCGGGTGCTGGAGGTCAAGGGCCTGGACGCCATCGACGGCACGCCGGTGCTGGACATCAAGCCGGTGATGAGCGGCTTCTCCCCGCGCGGGCGTCACCGCGAGCCGGCCTGGGCGCGCGAGATCATGGAGAAGTACTGGTGAAGCACGGCCTCGTCGTCTCCAGGGCCGGCGCCGACGAAGCGCCGATCGTCGCCAACCTGATGCAGTTCTACATCCACGACTTCTCGGAGCTGTGGTTCGATCGCGAGGTCGAGGGTGAGCTGGAACCGGATGGGCGCTTCTCCGGCTATCCGGGCCTGGAGACCTACTGGACCGACCCGATGCGCGAGGCGTGGCTGTTCCGGATCAACGGCCTGCCGGTCGGCTTCGCCCTCGTCAACGACGTGGCCCATTCGCGCAGCCCCATCGACCGGGCGGTGGCCGAGTTCTTCGTGGCCCGCAAGCATCGCCGGCGCGGGGTTGGGCTGGCCGCCGCCCACGCCCTGTTCGGCACGGCCTGGGGCGTCTGGGAGGCCGCCGTGGTCCGCCGCAACGTCGGGGCCCTGAGCTTCTGGCGTCGCGCGGCGGCCAGCTATCCGGGCGTCCGCGATCTGGTCGAGGAGGACCACGACGACACCCTGTGGAACGGGGGGATCCTGCGGTTCCGGGTCGGCTAAGGCGGCGGGTTGCCAGACCGGCCGCAACTCTATCTAAAGGTGAGCGACGAAGGCGGTCATGACCTTGTGGTGGGGGCGGACTTGGCGAACTTTTCCGTAGGCCCGGGATACACCTTCGATTTTTCACAGCTGTTCGCGGCGGGCCCTCCCGTGCCGCGACCCGACGTCCATACGTCCACCCGGTTCGAGATCGACGACGGCGGTCTGCGCGGGGTTTTCCTCGGAACAGACCTGACCTACGCCGCGAATGGCTACCCGATGACCGGCTCGGTGACGGAGCTGACGATCTACGACGGAAGCGCCATCGCCGCGCGGTTCACTGAGATATCTGCAAACGCGATCCTGCTCGGCGAACTCCTGGTGTCGGGGAGCTACGCGGGGATCGTGGCCTATTTCCTCACGGGCGACGACACCATCGTGGGCGGCGACGGCGGCGATGTCCTTCGCGGCTTTCGGGGAAACGACGTCATCAACGCCGGGGCGGGCGACGACATCATCTACGGCGAAAACGGAAACGACACGATCAATGGCGGGGCCGGGACCGACACCGTCGTCTACGACGCGGCCTTCACCAACTTCGCGCTGTCCTTGAACGCCGGCGAGTGGACCATCGCCGACCGTCGATCGGACGGCCTGGGCGCGGACAAGGTCCGAGGCGTCGAGAAGATCCAGTTCGCGGACAAAACCCTGGATCTCCAGTTCATCGACGTCCCGACGCTGATCGCGGTCAAGAGCGTCCTGCGGTCCAGCACGTCCAACGAGTTGCCCTATCTGGTCGCGGCGGGCGTCAAGAGCGCGAGCGCGGCCAAGGCCGAGATCTTCGACGCCGCCATCGCCACCACCACGGTGGCGACGCTCAGCTATCAGTTCTTCACCGGCAAGCTGCCCAGCCAGGCGGGGTTCGACTATCTGGTCTCGGCGACGGGCCCGAACGCCAGCAACCTCAACAGCGCCTACTACCAGAGCTTCAATCTGGAGAACCGCTACATCAATTTCGCGGTCAATCTGGGCAAGGTCGGCGAGGGCAAGGACGCCTTCGCGGCCAAGTACGCGGCGCTCAGCCTCTTCGATGCGACGCGCGAGGCGTACAAGACCATCTTCGGTGGGACCCCGACCGACGCCAAGCTTCATGCCCTGGTCGACGGCCGTGCGGACTATTTCGGCAGCTATGGCGGCGATGGCGTGGGCGGGATCGGGACCAAGGCCGCCATGGTCGGCTGGCTGCTGGCCGAGGCGGCCAAGTCCGATCTAGGCCTCTACGCGAAGTCGAACGACAATTTCCTGGTCGGCCTGGCCGGCAACGCCGGCAACATCTTCGAGGTCAGCCTCGTGGGCCACTTCGGAGCGACCGAGTACAACTACGCCGGCTAGAGCTTGCGCAGCTCGGGGCAGGCGTTGGGTTCGGCGGTCCAGCTGATGCTGGCGACCTTCCAGGCCCCGTCGGCCTTCACCAGCGTGAAGACGTCGATGCCGCAGTGGATGGTCTTGCCGTCCTTGCTGACCTCGTAGGGGGCGGTGACCGTGGCCATCGGGCCGCGGCGGATGATGACGGGCGACCACATCCATTCCTTGATGCCGGGATCCAGGTGCTTGCCGAAGCTGTCCTCGAAGGCGACCCGGTTGATCTTGACCATGCCGTCGGCGCCGGTGCGCACGCCCATGAACTGGGCGTTGGGCAGGGTCACCGCGCGCAGGGCTTCGGGACTGGTCTTCTCCATGCCGTCGAAGAAGGCCTGGGCCGTGGCCAGCACGGCCTTGTCCTCGGCATCGGCGGACGGCGGCGGCGCGGCGCCTTGAGCCAGAGCGGCGGCGAGCATCAGGGCGGCGAAGGGCATGGCGGATCCTAGTCGTCGTCGGACAGGCGCGTCAGGAACGCTTGCGCCGCTTCCTTGTGGCGGGGTTTCAGGGTCTTGCCGAGGATGGCCACCAGGGCCGCGAACACGGCGGCGTCATCGGTGAAGCCGATGGCCGGCAGGATGTCGGGGATGGCGTCGGTCGGCAGCACGAAATAGGCCAGGGCCGCGAAGATCATGCCCTTGGCCGCCGTCGGGGTCTCGGGATCGCGGGCGGCCCACCAGACCGACAGGGCGTCGGCCGCGAAGGGGACCTTGGCGGCGACCTTGCGGATCTTGGGTAGGAAGCCCTTTTGGACCCGCTCCTCGTTGACGCGCACCGTGACGGGCGCGAGCGCCTTCTTCGGATCCAGCACCTCGTTGACGTTTACGTCGGGGGACGGTTTGGCGTCGCGGCTCATCGGTTTAAACCCTCACTCAAAGCCGATCCTAAACGCAAAGCCCTCCAAAAGCGAAGAACAGGGAAACGTCCATGAAACTCGACAACACCGTCGCCGCCGTCGTCACCGGGGGCGCTTCGGGCCTCGGCGAAGCCACCGCCCGCGCGCTCGCCGCCCAAGGCGTCAAGGTCGCCATCTTCGACATGAACGAGACCCGTGGCGAGGAAGTCGCCAAGGAGATCGGCGGCGTGTTCTGCAAGGTCAACGTGACCAGCGACGCCGATGTCGACGCCGGCTTCGAGAAGGCTCGCGCCGCCCACGGCCAGGAGCGGGTGCTGGTCAACTGCGCCGGCACCGGCAACGCGGCCAAGACCGCCAGCCGCGACAAGACCACCGGCGAGACCAAGCACTTCCCGCTCGACGCCTTCGACCGCATCATCCAGATCAACCTGGTCGGCACGTTCCGCTGCATCGCCAAGTCGGCCAAGGGCATGCTGGACCTGGCGCCGCTGGAAGACGGCGAGCGCGGCGCGATCGTCAACACCGCCTCTGTGGCGGCCGAGGACGGCCAGATGGGCCAGGCGGCCTATTCGGCCAGCAAGGGCGGCGTCGTCGGCATGACCCTGCCGATCGCCCGCGACCTGATGGGCGAGGGCATCCGCGTCAACACCATCCTGCCGGGCATCTTCAACACCCCGCTGATGAACGGCGCGCCGGAAGCGGTGAAGGCGGGTCTGGCCGCCTCGGTGCCGTTCCCCAAGCGCCTGGGCAATCCGGAAGAGTACGCCCAACTGGCGGTGACCATGATCACCAACGGCTACTTCAACGGCGAGGACGTGCGTCTCGACGGCGGCATCCGCATGGCGCCGCGCTAGGCAATAAAAAGCCCTCCTCCTGGATGGGGGAGGGTTGGGTGGGGG
>NZ_JBWKZF010000039.1:12833-34261 GCF_059424195.1 Caulobacter sp. GW456-12-1-14-TSB4 | reverse complement strand
ACCCGATCCCGCCCACACCGCCAAGCACGCCGCCTGCGAGAAGGTCTGGCGCGCCCAGAAGGTGCGGCACGGTTCGCATGAAGCCTTCGTCGCCGCCTGCGTCGCCAAGGGCTGACCGCCTATGAGCCGACGGATCCTGGTCGTCGAGGACGACGCCGAAACCGCCGAGTACATCCTCAAGGGCCTGCGCGAGGCTGGCTTCACGGCCGAGCACGTGGCCGACGGCCGCGACGGCCTCTACATGGCCAGCAGCTCGGAGTTCGACGCCATCGTCATGGATCGGATGATCCCCGGCATGGACGGCCTGTCGGTGACCAAGGCCGTGCGCGCGGCCGGGGTGCAGACCCCGATCCTGATCCTCTCCGCCCTGGCCCACCTGGACGAGCGGGTGACAGGCCTGCGCGCGGGGGCCGACGACTACCTGACCAAGCCGTTCGGCTTCTCCGAACTGGCCGCCCGGCTGGAGAACCTGATGCGACGCGGCGTGGCCAAGCCGGTCGAGACCAGCCTGGCCTGCGGCGACCTCTCGCTGGACCTGCTGTCGCGACGCGTGACCCGGGCCGGCAAGAGCCTGGACCTGCTGCCGCGCGAGCTGAAGCTGCTGGAATACTTCCTGCGCCACCGCGACCGCGTGGTGACCCGCACCATGCTGCTGGAAGAGGTCTGGGACTATCGCTTCGATCCGCACACCAGCCTGATCGACACCCACATCAGCCGCCTGCGCAAGAAGATCGACGAAGGCTTCGACAAACCCCTGCTGCATACCGTGCGCGGCTCGGGCTACCGGCTGTCGGTCGAGCCGTGAAGGGCGCGCGCCCCTCCGTCCTGGCCCTGATCATCGCCGCGGCCGTCGCCGTCGCCCTGGCCTTCGGCCTGCTCGGCGTCTACCTGGCCGCCGACCGGCTGATCGAGCAACGCCAGCGGCTGGTGGCCGAGACGGCCCGCGACTACTTCGTCGCCTTCGCCCATGAGGAGGGCCTGGGCTCGATGGCCCGCGCGCTGGACCACCGGGCCCGCAACGAGCATGGGGCCTTCGACTACGCGGTGTTCGACAATGACGGCCAGCGGATCGGCGGTGCGGCGATCCTCGCGGCCGCCGACCTGCCCGAGCCGGGCTATAGCATCCGCACCATCGCCGGCGCCGACTATGAGATTCTACTCCAGCCGATGTCGGTGGGCGGCCTGCTGGTCATCTACGAGAACCTGGCCGACCGCCGCGCCTTCAACCGGGCGATCCTGACCACGGTGGGCGCCACCCTGGTGGCCAGCCTGGCCATCGTCGCGCTCGCGGCCCTGGGCCTTGGTCGCCTGCTGGTCCGCCGGGCCGAGGGCGTGGCCCAGGCCGCCGACCGCATCGCCGCCGGCGACCTCTCGGCCCGCGCCCCGATCGCCGGCGCCCACGACGTGTTCGACGAGCTGGCGGGCGCGGTGAACACCATGCTCGCGCGGATAGAGGAGCTGATGACGGGCATGCGCACGGTCACCGACAGTCTCTCGCACGACCTGCGCTCCCCCCTCACCCGCCTGCGCGGATCGCTGAGCCGCGCCCTGGACGAGGACCTGTCCGACGACACGCGCCTGGCCTTGATCGTCGAGGCTCAAGCCCAGTGCGAACAGGTCCTGGCCACCTTCGGCGCCTTGCTCGACATCGCCCGGGCCGAGACCGGCCTCTCGCGTGACCTGATGGCGCCGGTCGACCTGGCGGAGATGGTGCGGGACCTGGGCGAGCTGTTCGAACCGGTGATCGAGGACGCAGGACAGGCCTTGAGCGTCGCCGCGCCCGAGCGGCCCGTCACCCTGATCGGTCACGAGCTGATCCTGCGCCAAGCGCTGGGCAATCTGCTGCACAACGCCGCGCGCTACGCCGGTGACGGGGCGCGGGTCACCCTGTCGCTCGAGCCGGACGACACCGAGATCCGGCTGGTGGTCGCCGACACCGGTCCCGGCGTGCCCGCCGATCAGCGCGGTCGCGTGGTCGAGCGCTTCGTGCGGCTGGACGAGACTCGCTCCACCACCGGCTCCGGCCTGGGCCTGGCCATCGCCGTGGCCTGCGCCAAGCTGCACGGCGGACGGCTGGACCTGGAGGACAACCATCCGGGCCTGCGGGTCGTGCTGCGCCTGCCGGTCTCCGCCTAACCTCACAAAAAATCCAGCTTGCCGCCAAGCGCCAGTCAGGCGGCCCGGCGATCTAGGTCTCCGAAGAACGGAGATCCAGCCATGCGCGACACTGTCAAAGAGCCCGACGGCCCGTGGCTGCACGAATGGGATCTTCTGCTCCTGCGACTACGCCTGACGGCCCTTTTCACGGGCGCGGACACGCCCGTGGACGGATCAGTCGCCGAGGCTGACGGCGCCGACGAAGCCACTCATGTCTGACGCCGTCTTTACGGAGCGCGAGAACTCGGCTCCCCTGCTCCCCATGGGAGAAAGCCCCTTGGCCACACTCAAGACGATTGTCGCGCGCCTGGCGCCGGTCGTGCTGCTGGCCGCGGCCGGCTATGTCCTGTGGCGCGAGCTGCATGTCCTGTCACTGGGCGCGGTCGTCGGCGAAATCCGCGACTGGGGCGTCGGCCGACTGGCGCTGGCCGCCCTGATGGTCGCCGCCAGCTACGGCCTGCTGGCCGCCAACGAGCAGTTGGCCCTGCGCTGGGCGGGCGTGAAGATACCGCTGCGCTCGGGCCTGACGGTGTCGTTCATCGCCTACGCCTTCGCCAACAGTATCGGCCTGACGCCGATCGTCGCCGGAGCCGTGCGGGCGCGGCTCTATGGTCGTCACGGCGCGGATGTCGGCAAGGCCGCCCGCACCACCCTCTTCTGCGCGGTCGCCTTCGCGCTCGGCCTGACCACCCTGACCGGCGCCAGCCTGCTGACCGCCCCGCCGGCCATGTTCGAGACCCTGCACCTGCCCCCCGCCCTGGCGCACGGCGCGGGCGCGGTTCTGCTGGCCTTCCCGCTGGCCTATCTCGTCGCCTGCGCCTTGGCCCGAGGAACGCTGCGGGTGTTTGGCCGGGCCTTCACCCTGCCGCCCCTGCCCTGGGCCTTGGCCCAGCTGACCATGGGCCTGGCCGACAATCTGGTGACCTCGGCCCTGGTCTGGATGCTGCTCGGCGACGCCGCGCCGTCCTTCCCAGCCTTCGCCAGCGCCTATGCGGTCAGCACGGCCGCCGGCCTGTTCTCGGGCCTGCCCGGCGGGGTCGGGGTGTTCGAGGGCGCGATGCTGGCCCTGCTGCCGGACCTGGATCGCACGGCCCTGGCGGCGGCTTTCGTCGGCTATCGCCTGTTCTACTACGTCATCCCGCTGATGCTGGCGGCGGTCCTGCTGCTGGCCCAGGAATCCGGGACGCGCCGGGTGGGGCTGATGGCCCGTCGCCTGTGGCGCGAGGCCGGCCCCGCCGCCACCGGCCTGGCCTCGTTCGTGCTGGGCGGCGCCCTGGTGCTGATCGCGGTCGGCCGCATCCCCACCGATCGCCTGGGCTTCCTGCGCTCGGTCGTGCCGCTCATCGTGGTCGAGACCAGCCACCTGATCTCGCTGGCCGCGGGCCTGGCGCTGATGGTGCTGTCGCTGGGCCTCTTCCGACGCCTGGCCAGCGCTCGCCTGGTCGCCATACCCGTCGCCCTGGTCGCGGCCTCGACAGCGCTGCTGCGCGGCCTCGACATCGCCCCAGCCTGCGCCGCCCTGGTTCTGGCCTTGGCCTTGATCGCCTCCCGCCGGCTGTTCACCCGCAGCGGCGCGGTCGATCGCGACGAGCTGGCCCCGTGGCTGATCAGCGGCGTGCTGGCGGTGTTCGTCGGCTCGATCGCCCTGGGCGCCTGGATCTACGAGCGAGCACCGTTCGAGACGCGACTGCTGACCCACTTCGGCTATCACGCCGACCACGCCCGCTTCATGCGCTCGATCGCCCTGCTCGGCGGCCTGATCCTGGCCGGCGGCGTCTGGCGGCTAGCCCGCCTGCCCCACGCCCTGGCGCCGCTCGCCCCGCCCGCCGAGCTGGATGCGATCCGTCCCCTCGTGGAGGCCTCGCCCGACACCACCGCGCGCTTGGCCCTGACCGGCGACAAGGCCATCCTGGCCGCGCCCGAGGCCTTCCTGATGTACGGCGCGGAAGGCTCCAGCCTGATCATGCTGGGCGACCCGGTCGGCGATCGCGCGGCCGGCAAGGCCCTGCTCTGGCGCTTCCGCGAGCTGGCCGATCGCCAGGACGCCCGGCCGGTGATCTATCACGCCAGCGGCGAGCGGATCACCGACTACCTGGACCTGGGCCTCTCGGCGCTGAAGCTGGGCGAGGAGGCCCGTGTCCCTCTGGCGGAGTTCGACCTGGCCGGCGGCGCACGGCGCAACCTGCGCCAGAGCCATACGCGCGGCCAGCGCGACGGCCTGCGCCTGGAAGTGATCCAGCCACCGATCACGGACGACCTGATGGCTCGGCTGATGACTGTGTCCGACGCCTGGCTGCTGGACCGCGGCGGTCGCGAGAAGGGCTTCTCGCTGGGCCGGTTCGCGCCCGATGTTCTGCGTCACGACCCGATCGCCCTGGTCTGGAAGGGCGAGGACCTGGTCGCCTTCGCCAACATCTGGACGGGCGGCGGCGTCGAGGCCTCGGTCGACCTGATGCGCCATACCGACGAGGCTCCGCGCGGGACGATGGACTTCCTGTTCGTCGAGCTGCTGCTGTGGGCCAAGGCGCAGGGCTTTGCCTGGTTCAACCTGGGCATGGCCCCGCTGTCGGGCCTGGCCGATCATCGCCTGGCGCCCTTCTGGCACAAGGTCGGCCGGCAGATCGCCCGGCGCGGCGGCGCCTATTACGGCTTCGAGGGGCTGCGGGCCTTCAAGAACAAGTTCGATCCCGTCTGGACGCCCCGTTATCTGGCCGCCCCGCCGTCGGGCCTGGCCGCTGCCCTGATCGACGCCACCCGCCTGATCGGCCGCGAGCCGCCTCACCTTAAACGTTAGCTTAACCTCACAAACTCGTAAGACGGCCGGCAGGCTGGCGAGAGACCGGTTTGAGAAAACACCCTCGACGCCAAGTCCGAGGAGCCTCTCATGTCCGTCCGCAAGATCCTGCTGACCACCACCACCGCCCTGGTCCTGCTGACCGGAGGCCTGATGGTCACGCGCGGCGGTCTGGGCTCTCCGGCCGACGCGGCGCCTGTCCCCACGCCAGCGGTGACCCCCATGACCAACGCCCCCTTGACCGAGACGCCGTTCCACTACGGCTCCGTCGGCGCGACGACCATCTATCGTCGCGGGACCGAGCCTGGCCGTTTCGTGATCCTGATCTCGGACAAGACCGGCTGGACCCCGGTGATGACCGACCTGGCCCGCCAGCTGACGGCATCGGACGCCACCGTCGTCGGCGTCGACCTGCCGCGCTTCCTGGCCGCCGCCCAGCGCGAGGCCGGCAATCACGGTCTCTATCCGGCCGGCGACTTCTCCGAACTGGCCCAGGCCGCTCAGAAGGCTCTGAAGTTCGGCGGCTATCACAAGCCGATCCTCATCGGTCGCGGGGCCGGCGCGGCCCTGGCCTACGGCACGCTGGCCCAGTCGCCGGCCGGCATCTTCCAGGGTGGCGTGGCGCTGGACTTCACGCCCGATCTGGCCACGGTCCATCCGCTGCTGGCCGGCGACGGCGGCCTGACCCACGTCGCCGCGCCGGGCGGCTTCACCTACCAGCCCGCCGCCAGGCTGAGCGTCCCGTTCGTCAGCCTGCAGGCTGGTGACACCGCCCGAGACTTCTTCGGCAAGATCCCCAGCGCCCGCCGGCAAACCCTGGCGACCGACGCTGCTCTGGCGCCTCAGGTCGGTCAGGCGCTGGCGAGCGTCGCTCCGATCGCCGCCGCGCCGCGCGTCACGGCCGCCCAGTTGGCCGGTCTGCCGCTGGTCGAGGTTCCGGCCGCGCCCGGCGGTGACACCCTGGCGGTGTTCTATTCCGGCGACGGCGGCTGGGCCGGCATCGACCGGGGCCTGGCCCAGGGCTTCGTCCAGGCCGGCGTGCCGGTCGTCGGCTATGACTCCCTGCGCTACTTCTGGACCAAGCGCACCCCGCAGCAGGCCGCCGACGACCTGACCGCCGTGATCCGCCACTACCAGGCCGCCTGGGGCAAGAAGCGGGTCGTGCTGGCCGGCTACTCCTTCGGCGCGGACGCCCTGCCGATCATCGTCCAGCACTTGCCGGCCGATATTCGCGATCAAGTCCGCGTCGTCGCGCTGCTGGGCACGGATTCCACCGGCGAGCTGGAGTTCCATCCAGGCGACTGGCTGAACGCCGGCGCCCAGGACAGCTATCCCATCGCGCCCGTGCTCAACACGCTCAAGGACATGCCGATCGTCTGCATCTACGGCCAGCAGGAGCACGACGACGCCTGCCCGGTCTTCCCCGCCCAGATCCGCAAGATCGGCCTGCCGGGCGACCACCATTTCAACGGCGACTACGACGCCGTGGCCCGCGCCTTGAGAAGCGCCGCGGGCCTCTAGAGCCCGCCCACCTTTCGAAGATCAAGAGCGGCCGTGTCCAGTTCGCTGACCGGCCGTTCCTCCCTCCCAAAAGCGAACCCCGAGGAAAACGCCATGACCCATGAAGCCGAAGCCCGAACCCCCAACGCCATCGACGCGCATGTCGGCGCCCGGGTGCGCCTGCGTCGAAAAATGCTCGGCGTCAGCCAGGAGACACTCGCGACGACCCTGGGGCTGACCTTCCAGCAAGTGCAGAAGTATGAGCGCGGCTCCAACCGCATCAGCGCCTCCAAGCTCTACCAGATCGCGACGACCCTGCAGGTTCCCATGACCTTCTTCTTCGACGGCCTGGCCGACACGGCCGCCGGCGCCCCCGTCGCCAGCAATGCGGAAAAGGTGGTCCAGACCTTCCTGACGACGCCGGAAAGCTTCGCGCTCGCCGAAGCCTTCCCCAAGATCGGCCAGAGCCGCATCCGCCGCCAGGTCCTGAACCTGGTGCGGACCATGGCCGAAGACGCCAGCGACGCGGCCTGAGGCTTTGCTCTTGGGGCTGACGAAACCGGCGTCGAGCCAGCCGTGGAAGATCAGCCCCCTTCGCCCAAGCGGCGTTGGCTCCAGAAGGTGTTGGGCGGGGCTTTCCAACCCCGACCCGAAGCCCTTGCGCAACGCGGCTTGAGATTCCCGCGCTCGTGCGCGCCAAGCTTTAGCCAAGGATAGGGGGATGGCGGAGACGGAGGGATTCGAACCCTCGATACCCTTTTGAGGTATGCCGCTTTAGCAAAGCGGTGCCTTCAGCCTCTCGGCCACGTCTCCTCCTGAGAGGGAGCGGTCAGATAGCCTGTTCGCTACAGGATGACAACGGCGCTTGTGCGGAAAATTCGCCTGTTAACGGGGCGCTCAGACGGCCCCGCTAGGTTGAACATGGTTTTTCCAGCGATGAGCGCCATGTCCTCGATCCCCTCCTCTGCTTCGACCGCCGAATCCGCTGTCGCCTTCGTGGGCGGGGCGGAGGTCGGAGGCCGTGTTTCGGGCGGCGGAAGCGGCGATCCGGGACGCGCGCGACGCGGGCCGTTCCGCCCCGGGCAGCTGATCCCGTCGCGGGCGCGCCTGGAGGCGCGTCTGCTGGCGCGCACGTTCCGCATCGTCGACGCCCTGGTCGCCGTCGGCGTCGCCGTGGGACTGAGCGTAGAAGGTCACCCGCTGGCCGCCGGCCTGTGGGCGCTGACCGCCCTGGTCGCGCTGCGGATGCTGGGCGCCTACGCCTTCCCGCGCAAGCAGGGTCTGCCGCGCCACCTGGCCCGGGTCGCCCTGGCGCTGGGCCTGAGCCTGCTGCCCGCGGCGGCCGCGCTATTGATCTCGGGCCGCGTCGGGACCTCGGTCGCCTGGACCTTGCTGGCCGCCACCGCCGGCGTCACCGCGCTGCACGCCGTCTGGTGGACGATCATCGCCCGTGGCCGCCAGCTGGGCCGCCTGACGCCCAACATCATCGTGGTCGGCGCCACCGCCAACGCCCAGCGCCTGATCGAGGCGGCCCTGCGCACCGGCGAGGCCAATGTCCTGGGCGTGTTCGACGACCGCCTGGACCGCGCGCCCGAGAACATCATGGGCGTGCCGGTGCTGGGCGACACCACCGCCCTGCTCGACCATCGCATCATGCCCTATGTCGACCGCGTGGTGATCGCCGTGCAGCAAACCGCCCAGGGCCGCGTGCGCCAGCTGGTCGAGAAGCTGGGCGTGCTGCCCAACCCCGTGAACCTCTTCATCGACATCGGCGGTCCCGCCGAGGACGACGCCGCCCTGACCCGCATCGTCGCCGGCGGCGAGAACGAGCTGTCGGGCGCGGCCACCGGCCGACGTCAGGCGTGGATCAAGCGCGCCCAGGACCTGGCCGTGGCAGGCGCGGGCCTGCTGGTCGCCGGTCCGGTCATGCTGATCGTCGCCCTGGCCGTGAAGCTGGACAGCCCCGGCCCGATCTTCTTCCGCCAGCGCCGCCACGGCTTCAACAACGAGGCGATCCTGGTCTGGAAGTTCCGCTCCATGCGCCACGAGATGGCCGACGCTCAGGCCGTCCGCCAGATCAGCGCCAATGACGACCGCGTCACCAAGGTCGGCAAGTTCATCCGCAAGACCAGCCTCGACGAGCTGCCGCAGCTGTTCAACGTGCTGACGGGCGAGATGTCGATCGTCGGCCCCCGCCCCCACGCCATCGGCATGAAGACCGGCGGCGTCGAGTCGGCCAAGCTGGTCGCCGAATACGCCCACCGCCACCGCATGAAGCCGGGCCTGACCGGCTGGGCCGCCATCAAGGGCTCGCGCGGTCCCGTCGACACGCCCGAGAGCGTCCGCCTGCGCGTGGCCCTGGACGTCGAATATATCGAGCGCCAGTCGTTCTGGCTGGACCTCTACATCATCGTCATGACCATCCCCTGCCTGCTGGGGGACCGGTCGGCGGTGCGCTAGGCGGCCGGCGATGTTCTGGCGTGGCGTCCTCGGCTACCTGCCGGTCAATGTGGTGCAAGGCGTGGTGGGGCTGCTCACCATCGTCCTGTTCACGCGCGTCCTGGATCCGGCCCAGTACGGCGTCTACGCCCTGGCCTTCTCGGTCGGCAGCCTGACCCAGACCGCCATGCTGGCCTGGACCGAGGCCTCCATGGCGCGGTTCCTGGCGACGCGGGCCGAGGACGGCCGCATCGCCGACCACTTCGCCACCCTCTACCTGATGTGGATCATCGCGGCCCTGGCCGTGCCGGTCGTCGGGATCGTCATCGCGCTGCTGCCGCTGAACCCGGCGCTGAAGAACGCCATCTTCGCCGCTCTGGGCTCAATCTTGGTCGGCAGCCTGATGAAGCTGGCCCTGGAGCGCCGCCGCGCCGCCGGCGAGGTCTCCAGCGCGGCCCTGCTGACCATGGTCCAGATCGCCGGCGGCTTCGCTCTGGGCCTGGCCCTGGCGCTCACCGGCCTAGGCGGCGCGGCGCCTAGCCTGGGCACCGGCCTGATCTCGGTGCTGTGCCTGGCCGTCGTCCTGCCGCGCGAGCTGAAGCACATGGTCGGCGGCAAGTTCGACAAGGCCATGGCCGCAGCCTACGCCGCCTATGGCCTGCCCGTCGCCTTCTCGCTGATCCTGGCCCTGGTGCTGGCCAGCACCGACCGCCTGCTGCTGGGCGCGTTCCTGGATGAGGCCACGGTCGGCGTCTATCATGCCGGCTATTCGCTGGGCAGCCGCACCCTGGACGTCGTCTTCATCTGGCTGGGCATGGCCGGGGCTCCCGCCCTGATCGCCGCCCTCGAGCGCGGCGGCCAGGCGTCCCTGACCGAGGCCGCGCGCGAACAGGCCAGCTTCATGATCCTGCTCACCCTGCCCGCCGCCGTCGGCCTGGCCTTGGTCGCCAGCCCCCTGGCCGACCTGATGATCGGCGAGGCCCTGCGCGACGGCGCCAGCCACGTGACGCCCTGGATCGCCGCCAGCGGCTGGCTGTCGGGCATGACCACCTATTACCTGCTGCAGGCCTTCACCCTGGCCCGCCGCACGCCGCTGCTGATCGTCAGCATGATCGCCCCGGCGCTCGCCAACGTGATCCTGAATCTGCTGCTGATCCCGATGCTGGGCCTGGACGGCGCCCTGTGGGCGACGACCGTCAGCTACGCGATCGGCGCCGTCGCCGCCTGGGCCCTGGCCCGCCGCGCCTGCCCGCTGCCGATCCCGTGGGACGTGCTGGCCAAGGCCGGCGGCGCCAGCCTGGCCATGGCCGCCTGCGTGTCGCTGCTGCCGTCCCCCGGCGGCGTGCTGGAGCTGGCCCTGAAGGCCGGCGTCGGCGCGGCCGTCTATGGCGCGCTGACCCTGGGCCTGAACATCGGCGGGCTGCGGGCAAAACTCTCTGGTCTTCTTCGTCGGAGGGCCCCAGCCCTATGACCGCCCCCATCACCGAAATCCGTATCGAAAACGCCGCCTGGGCCAGCGCCCAGCCGCGCCTGTCGGTGCTGATCCCCACCTTCCGCGATGATCCGTCGGCCCTGCTCAAGGCGCTGGACGATCCCAGCACCCATGCCGAGATCGTGGTCCTGGACGACGGCGGCTGCGACGACGCCCTGGCCGAACGCATCGCCCGCCGGATCGAGAAGCTGCGCGTGCCGGCCCGCTTCGTGCGGCTGTCCAGCAACGAAGGCCGCGCCAAGGGCCGCAACCGCCTGGCCAGTCACGCGCGCGGCGCGCACTTCCTGTTCCTGGACAGCGACATGCTGCCCGACACGCCCGACTTCCTGAGCCGCTGGGCGGCGGTGGCCGAGACCAACGCCCCGGTGGCGTTCGGCGGCTTCACCCTGGACCAGACGCCCCCGCGCCCCGAGACCGAGCTGCACCGGACCATGGCGCTGAAGAGCGACTGCACGCCCGCCCCCGAGCGCGCCAAGGAACCCGAGAAGCACGTCTTCACCTCCAACCTCCTGGTCCGCCGCGACGTGTTCGAGACCATCGGCTTCGACGAGGGCTTCGCGGGCTGGGGCTGGGAGGATGTCGAGTGGGCGATGCGGGTCGTGCGCCAGCATCCGATCCTGCACATCGACAACACCGCCACCCACCTCGGCCTGGACGCCGCGCCGGTCATGGCCGCCAAGTACGAGCAGTCGGCGGCCAACTTCGCCCGTGTGGTCCAGAGCCACCGCGACATCGTCAGCGGCTATCCCAGCTACAAGGTCGCCAAGGCCCTGAAGCCCTTCCCGCTGCGTGGCGTCTGGCGGCCGATGCTGAAGTCGATCGCGCTGACCGAAGCCGCTCCCGTTTCCTTGCGCGCGTTCGCCATGCGGCTGTACCGCGCGTCCCTCTATATCGAGGCCGTCTGATGCAGACTTCGTTCGAGAAGGTCGACGCCTACGAACCCGACCGCAGCCTGAAGGGCAAACTGCGCCGTCGGCTGATCCGCCTGGCCTATCGCCGGCCGGCCAAGGTGGCGCTGGAGCGGCCGATGGTGTCGTTCAGCTTCGATGACGCCCCCGCCACGGCCTGCGAGGCCGGCGCCAAGGCGCTGGAGACCCGCGGCCTGCGCGGCACCTACTACTTCGCCGCTGGCCTGGCCGGGCGCGACGGGCCGATGGGCCGTTTCGCCACCGGGGCCGATGCCCGCCGCCTGCACGACGCCGGACACGAGATCGCCTGCCACACCTTCTCGCACCTGGACTGCGGCCAGTCGTCGAGCGCGGTGACCGTGGCGGACATCGACCAGAACGCCGAGAGCCTGGCCCAGTGGGGCACGCCGGATCCGGTCAGCTTCGCCTATCCCTATGGCGACGTCGGCGCGCCGGCGAAGACGGCCCTGGCCGGCCGCTTCAAGACCCTGCGCGCCCTGCATCACGGCCTGATCGCCGACGGCGCCGACCTCAACCAAGCCCCGGCCGTGGGCATCGAGGGCGAGGACGGCGAGAGCGTCGCCAATGGCTGGCTGGACAAGGCCAAGGCCCGCAAGGCCTGGCTGATCCTCTACACCCACGACGTGGCGGCCGAGCCCTCGCAATGGGGCTGTACGACGGGCGCGCTGGAGCGGCTGATCGACCGGGCGGTAGCGGACGGCTTCGACGTCGTGACCGTGGCCGAAGGCGCGCGCCGGATCGGGCTCTAGCCCCCCGTCCCCTACCCTTCGTCCTGGACCTTGTCCGAGAAGGCCAGCTTGGCGGCCAGGGCCACGAACACGGCCCAGCGGAAGTCGTTGTACACGACCGCGATGCTCTCGGTCAGGCTGACCAGGGTGAAGACGATCAGGAACGGGAAGGCCAGCATCGCGCCGCGATTGCGGAACACGGCGATGATCGCCAGCGTCATGGTCTGCAGGTAGAACAGCGCCCAGGCGGCCAGGCCGATGATCCCCATGCCCAGCCACTGCTCGATCCACGAATTGTGGGCGTGCTGGGGCGTGAACTTGGCGTCGTGGACGATCCAGGCCAGCGGTCCCCAACCGGACTTGTCGCTCCAGACGGCCGCATAGCCGTAGCCCAGCCAGGGGCGATCCTCGATCTGACGCATGGCGGCGGTCCAGATCTGGGTCCGGCCGGTGAAGGTCGCGTCCTTGCCCAGCAACTGGAAGAAGACGTCCGACGCCAGGAGGATGAACGCCGCCAGGAGGGACGCGCCGCTGACCCCGGCCCAGGTGGCGGCGACGCCGATCGCCGGCCCCCGCTGCACGATCCAGACGAACCCCAAGGCGGCCAGACCCAATACCAGCGAGGCCAGAGAGGTCTTCGACTGCGACATGATCACCAGGCCGAAGGCGAGGAACGCCATCGGCACCCAGATCTTGGCCTCGCGCGGGTTGAGCAGCGTCGCCGCGCCCAGGGCGCAGATGCCCATCGCCATCAGGCCGCCCAGCGCGTTCTTCTCCAGCCACAGGCCGCGCCAGGCGCCGGGGAAGAGCTCTCGCATGACGCCGATCGACGGGACGGCGAGGCAGACCACATAGCAGGCGACGATCAGCACGCTGAAGGTGATGGCGAACACCCGCGCCAGCTCGGCCCAGCGGAAACGAGCGGCCAGGGCCAGGCCCGAGATCGTCGTGCAGCCCACCGCGAAGCCACGGCGGATCGAGACGTCGGGCTGGATCGACCAGGTGATCGACGCGCCCACGACCAGCATCAGGATGATCAGGAACGGCTGGCGCAGCGTGGCCCGGACCATGTTCCAGGGCTTAGCCAGGATCAGCAGGAAGGCCAGGCCATAGGCGGGTAGGAAGGCCACGCGCAGCAGGCCCGAGGCGCTCTCGTCGGTCTTCTCGCCGAACAGCGGCAGCTGCCAACCGCCGGTATAGATCAGCAGCATGAGCACGGCGAAGACGACCGTCAGGAACGACGGCGCCAGCGTCCGAGCGTCCTGCCTGCCCCAAGCCGCATCTGGGGCCAGGCTGGTCACGGCAGGATCGCCTTCAGGAAGCCGGGCGGCTCGACCGAGACCTTGTTGAAGAACATGCCCGCGCAACGACCGCCGGCGGCCGTCAAGGCGTCGCGCAGCATGGCCGGCTGGCGCACGTCCGGCTGGTCGGCCGAGACCACCATCACCGTCTGGTCCATGTGCTGGGCGATGGTCGGGCCGGACTGCGAGCGGTCCAGGGACGGACTGTCGACGACGATGATCTCGGCGTGCTTGCGCAGCGCCCGCCAATAGTCCGCCGACGGAATGACATGGGCCTGCTGGCGGCCGCGCAGGGCCTCGCGGTTGAAGCGGGTGATCCACAGACGCGGCCCGCCGACGCTGTGGCCGGTCAGGAACTTGGCGTCCGGCCAGACCCCGCCCTCGGCGCGCGGCGCGGGCGGCTGGACGGTGAAGAAGGTCGAGCCGTCGGGCGAGGCCGCCACCGGCGGGCCCACGGGTCCGAAACGGTTCGGATCGGCGGCGATCTCGCGGAACTGGCTGGGGCTGTTCAGATCCAGGTCGACCAGCCAGGTCTTGCGACCGGCGCGACGCGAGGCGAAGCGGGCGAACTCGCGGGCGACCGTCGAGGCGCCCTCCCCGCGACGCGCGGAGATGAACTGGACAACGTGCGGACGTCCGGCGGGCGGCGTGCCAAGCGCCCCCCACAGCTCCGTCATCTCGACGTTCAAATCCACCATCTACCGAATCGCCACGAACTCAGAAGATCGCAACTTGCGACATTAACCCTACGGGCGAAAGGCGACGAAAGCGCTCACCGCTTGACCCCGGCCGTGGCCAGGACCGGCACGCCCAGGGTGCGCGAAGCCGATTCCGGCGTCTGCAATCCGGGACGCAGGAACATGCGGATCAAGCCTACGCACAGCGCCGTGAAGCCCGCGAACAGGACGGCCAGGATCAGCACCGGCTTCTTCAGGCTCTTGCCGGTCGACGGGGCCACGGCGCGCTGAACGATGCGGATGTTGTCGCTGCTCTCGGACGACATCTGACGCTGGGCCTCGTCCTGCTGTTCCTTGACCGTGAAGTCGCGGACGTTCGTGGACAGGACGTCGCGGTCCCGCGACAGCTCGTTGAACTGCGGCTCCAGGCCAGCCAGGCGCAGCAGGCGCGAGTTCACGTCCGTGACCTGTTGGGCGTAGGCGGCCTGCGATTGCTGCAAGGCGGCGACCTCGGCCCGCAGGTCGTTGCGGGTGGTGGCCAGGGTCTGCCAGATCGGGTTGGGACCGCTGCGGCGCGCGCCCTCGCCATTGGTGCGGCCGGCGGCCAGACCGGCTTCCAGCTGGGCGATCTGGGCGTTGATGTCCTGCACCGGCTGGGCGCCGGCGGTGTAGCGGGCCAGCAGGCCCTCGCGGTCCAGCTTCAGCGACGCAAGCTTGGTCGAGGCCGACATGTCGGTGTCGCGATACAGCACCGCCTCGGGCGGCGTGCGCGCCAGCTCGGCCTCGACGGCGGCCAGGCGGCCCGTGCGATCCTGCAGCTGGGCGTCGATCGAGTACTTCTGCTGTTCGACCTGGGTCTGCAGCTGGGTCAGCGTGTTCTTCTGGGCGGTGAAGTCGCCGATGTCGTTGGTGGTCAGGAACGACTGATAGGCCGTGTCGGCGTCGCCCAGCTTCTGCGCGAAGATGTCGCGCTGGCGCTGGAGCACATTGTTGTCGCCGCCGATCAGCAGGCTGCGGCGATAGATCAGGTATTCCTCGAGCAAGGTGTTCAGCACCTTCTCGGCCATTTCCGGATTGTTGTTCTGATAGGCCAGGCGGATGATCGAGTTGTCCGGCGCGGTCTCGATCTTCAGGCTCTTGGCGATCGAATCGCGGCCTTCGGCGAACAGCTTGCGCTTCCCCTCGGGCGTGGCGGCCACGTACTTGGCCGCGGCCTTCGGGAAGATGTTGCCGAAGCCGACCTTGCGGATCACCCGCTCGCGCAGCTCGCCGCTGCCCAGGATCTCGGCTTCCGACTGGATGACCTCGTCGGTGTTGGGCACCGCGCCACGACCCGCGTCGCCGGCCCGGGGCTCGTAGACATATTCCTGGCCCAGGCGGACGAACAGGCTGGACTGGGCGGTGTAGTTCTTCTTCAGCGTGGTGGCGAAGGCAAAGCCCAGCGCCACGATCACGATGAACACCACCAGCATCAGGAATCGCTCGCGCCACAGCAGGGTGACGAAGTCGGTCGGCGCGTATTTCGGACGCGCGCCGGCGACGCTCCCCGCCCTACGAGGCGGTGAGTCATGCGGCACGTTTGTCCAAGGGCTCGTCGACATCCGAATCCAGGCGGTTCAATCTGTCCCGCACCCTGGGGCGACCGGCCTTAAGGGTTCGTTACCCATTCCTGTTAAGACTTGTCGCATGCAGAGCCGCACGCATCTCAAGACGGTCCTGACCGTGGTCCTGATGGCCGGCGGACTTTCCGCCTGTGGGCACATCGACGCCGAGCCGATCACGCCGGGCCCCAGGCCTACCGCGAACTTCTCTAATATCGGTTACGCCGATTGGAGCGAGAGCGAGCCGTCGTACCGGTTCTATCCGGGCGACGAGGTCGATGTGGCCGTGCCGTCGGCTCCGGAGCTCAACAAGTCGGTGACGGTGCAGCCCGACGGCCGCATCACTTTGCCGCTGGTCGCCCCGGTCATGGCCGCCGATCGCACGATCGACGAGCTGGAGGGCTCGATCAGCCAGGCCTATTCCGGCACGCTGCTGCGGCCTCAGGTCCAGGTTTCGGTGAAGACGGCGACGCCGCTCAAGGTGTTCGTCGGCGGCGAGGTCAAGAACGCCGGCGTGTTCGACATGGCGGGCGACAGCGACGCCCTGCGGGCCATCATCCAGGCCGGCGGCTTCACCAATGGCGCCAAGCGCAATCAGGTTGTGATCATTCGTCGCGGCCCCGACGGGCGGGCGATGATGCGGACGGCGGACCTGCTCTCGGGCCTGACTCGTCCGGGCGGCACGGATCTGGTGCCCCTGCGGCGTTTCGACGTCGTCTACGTGCCGCGCAGCGGTGTGTCGGAAGCAGGCCTGTTCATGCAGCAGTACTTCCGCGATCTGCTGCCCATCAGCTTCAGCTACGCGATCAACGGCAACGTCAACGGCGGCAACTGAGCCGGTCCCCCACAGGACCGGCGAGCAGTCGTCCGAACCCGGTAAACCGGGTTCAGCCGTGGGCGAGCCATTCGCGGGCCTGACGCTGGGCTTCGGCGACTTCGTCGCTGGCCATCTCTTGCGACAGTTCCTTGCGGTAGACCTTGGCTTCGACCGAACCGCGCATGGCGGCCAGGTTGAACAGCATGTGCGCCGACACGTAATCCAGCGGCGCGCCGCCCTGACCGGTCGAATACAGCAGGCCCATGCGGAACAGTTCGTCACCGGTCGAGCCGGCGGTCGGCAGCGGCAGGGTGGCGACGATGGCCGGCGGCGCTTCATTCATCATCATCATGGCTCATCTCCTCTCTCAAGCTCGCCCCGGACGTTTTGTCGGTTCTGAGCTTGAAGAGAGGAAAGTCCCGCGCGACTGAACATATAGTTAAACGCGCGGAGAGCATAAATGCCGCACCCTGTTACTGTTTATTGACCCTGATTACTGGGCGTAAATCACAGTATACGACGCCTTAACGGGCGCGCTGCCCGAACAGGACTCTGCGGGCTTCTTCGGCCGCTTTTCCCGAGGATTGCAGGCCTCCGGAGCGTAGCTCGGCCCCGAGCTTAAAGCCTTTCTGCACGTTTTCCCGCGCTCCGACCCGCTCGAACCACGTCCTCAAATTGGGGAACTCGTCGAGAATAATGCCTTGGTTCTTCCAAGGGACGATCCACGGCCAGATCATGAAGTCGGCGATGGACAATTGGCCGCAGACGAAATCGCGTCCTTCCAGCTGCTTGTTGAGCACGCCGTACAGGCGGTGGGTCTCGTTGGTGTAGCGGATGGCGCCGTAGGCGATCTGGCGCTGGTCGGCGATGATCGAGGGGGCGTACTGGCGGAAATGATGGGTCTGGCCGGCCATCGGGCCCAGGCCGCCCATCTGCCACATCACCCACTGGTCGATGTGGACGCGGTCCCGCTCGGTCTCGCCGTAGAACTGACCGGTCTTTCGAGCCAGGTACTGCAGGATGGCGCCCGACTCGAAGATCGAGATCGGCTGGCCGTCGGGACCGTCGTGATCGACGATGGCCGGCATGCGGTTGTTGGGGCTGATGGCCAGGAAGTCCGGCTTGAACTGCTCGCCGGTCCCGATGTTCACCGGGATCATCTCATAGGGCAGGCCCATCTCCTCCAGAGCGATGGAGACCTTCCAGCCGTTGGGCGTGGGCCAATAGTGCAGTTCGATCGGACGGCTCATTGGCCTTCCCTCCCTGTCATCGTTGTTGTGACGAAAGATGGTCGCCCGCGCCCTCCCCGCCAAGGCTTCCGTAGGGAAATCAGCCAAGCGAAGCCTGACGGCGCCGTTCAGCCTGGGTTCAGCCGAAGAGCGTCATTCTGCGTTTCAAGGTCGAGGGAAGTTTCTAGGCGACGTCTCGGAGGCGCCGCCCGACCACTAGGAGAAGACGACATGAAACGTCTGCTGCTCACCATCGCCGCCGTGGCCTCCGTGGCGGGCCCGATGGCTCTGACGGCCACCGACGCCGCGGCCCAGGATCGCGGCCGCTGGGAACATAACGATCGTGACCGCGGCGATCGCGGCCGTGGCGACTGGGATCGCGGCCGGGACCATGACCGTCGCGACTATGACCGCGATCGCGGCCGTGGCGACTATGGTCGCGGGAACTACGGTCGTAGCGACTATGGTCGCAATGACCGCTGGGATGGCGGCCGCCACAACGGCTACTATTATAACAATCGCTGGTCCTACGGCCCGCCGCCGGCCGCCTATTATGGCCGTCCGGGTTTCCGACCCGGCTATACGTCGTGGCGTCGCGGCGCCTATCTGCCCGGTTACTATCGTGGCGGCGGCTATGTGGTGAACGATTACTATCGTTACAGCCTGCGCCAACCGCCCCGGGGGTACTATTGGTATCGCACCGGCAATGACTACGTGCTGGCCGCCATCGCGACGGGGCTGATCTTCGACGTCATCGCCAACCACTAGACCTGAACTGCCTTTATAGTGTCGAGACGGCGTCCTGGGCTTTGCCTGGGGCGCCGTTTTGCGGTCACAAGCGCCTCAACCTCGCCGCGCATGGGGCCTAAGCGCCCGATTGCGAAGTCATTTCGACCGCATTGCTTGGCCAGCGTAGGGCTCGCGTCACACAACGACGCTGCAGCAATACGGTCCCCACCCATGAAGACCCTGCGCATCACCACCGCCGCCCTGGCTCTGGCCGCCACCGCCTACGCTGGCTCGGCCCTGGCCCAGGTGACCCAGACCGCGCCGAGCGATCCGCAAGCCAGCGCGACCGCTCCGGCCACGACCAATGATCCGTCGGCCGCCGCGCCGACCACCGAACAACCGGCCCCGCCGGCTTCGGAAACCGCGACGCCCGCCGACTCGGCTGGCGCCCCGACCTCGGCCACCGCTCCGGCCACGCAAGAACCGACGGCCCCGGCCGCCGACGACAAGGCCGCCAAGAAGGCCAAGAAGCACAAGAAGCCGGCCGAAGAGCCGACCGCGCCCCAATAAGAAAGTTCGCATCAACGAAGAAGGGCCCGCGGTTTCCACCGCGGGCCCTCGTCATTTTCAGGCAGTGCTGACTGACTATTCGGCGACGCCGAGCTTCTTGCGCAGCAGCTCGTTGAGCGTGGCGGGGTTGGCCTTGCCGCCCGTGGCCTTCATGACCTGGCCGACGAACCAGCCCAGAGCCTGCGGCTTTTCCTTCACGGCCTCGGCCTTGTCCGGATTGGCGGCGACCAGGTCGTCGATGGCCTTCTCGATGGCGCCGGTGTCGTTGATCTGCACCAAGCCGCGCTTTTCCACGATCTCGGCGGGACGGCCTTCGCCGGCCCACATGTGCTCGAAGACCTCCTTGGCGATCTTCGACGAGATCGTGCCGTTCTCGATCAGCTCGACCAGCTGGGCGATGTCCGACGACGGCAGCGGCGAGGCGGCGATCTCGTGGCCGTTGGCCGACAGCTTCGACAGCAGCTCGTTGGTCACCCAGTTGGCCACCAGCTTGGCGTCGCGGCCCTTGGCGGCGGCTTCGAAGTAGTCGGCGCGGTCGCTCTCGATGATCAGCACGCCGGCGTCATAGGCCGACAGGCCGTACTGGCTCTGCAGGCGCAGCTTCTTGGCGTCCGGCAGTTCCGGCAGGGTCGTCTCGAGTTCCTTCACCCAGGCGGCGTCCAGCACCAGCGGCAGCAGGTCGGGATCGGGGAAGTAGCGGTAGTCGTGCGCTTCTTCCTTGCTGCGCATCGAGCGGGTCTCGAGCTTGGTCGGGTCGAACAGGCGGGTCTCCTGGTCGATCTTGCCGCCGTCTTCCAGGATCTCGATCTGGCGACGGGCTTCGTACTCGATGGCCTGCTGGATGTAGCGATACGAGTTGACGTTCTTGATCTCGCAGCGCGTGCCCAGGTGGCTGAAGCTGCCGGTCTCGCGGAACTTCTCGTAGTCGCCGGGGCGGCAGACCGAGACGTTGACGTCGGCGCGCAGGTTGCCCTTCTCCATGTCACCGTCGCAGGTGCCCAGGTAAACGAGGATCGTGCGCAGCTTCTTCACATAGGCCGCGGCCTCTTCCGAGGTGCGCATGTCGGGCTTGGAGACGATCTCCATCAGCGCCGTGCCCGCGCGGTTCAGGTCGACATAGGTCGCGTTCGGGTCCTGATCGTGCAGCGACTTGCCCGCGTCCTGCTCCAGGTGCAGGCGCTCGATGCGGACGTCGAAGGTCGTGCCGTCGTCGCGCTCGACGGTCACCACGCCCTCGCCGACGATCGGCTGGTCGAACTGGCTGATCTGATAGCCCTGCGGCAGGTCGGGATAGAAGTAGTTCTTGCGGTCGAAGCGGCTCTTCAGATTGATCTGCGCCTTCAGGCCCAGGCCCGTCTTCACCGCCTGCTCGACGCAGAACTTGTTCAGCACGGGCAGCATGCCCGGCATGGCCGCGTCGATGAGGCTGACCTGCTCGTTCGGACCCGCGCCGAAACCGACGGCGGCGCCGGAGAACAGCTTGGACTTGCTGGCCACCTGAGCGTGGACCTCGAGGCCGAGGACGATTTCCCAGGGGCCGGTGCGGCCTTGGATCGTTTTGGAATCTTGCGTCATGGCCGTTTCTCTACATCAAGCAGGCTAGGCCGGAAAAGCTTTCGGACGCCTGCGGGCGGCATCTTCTTCGATCCAGGCCCGGCAAGGCTTTGAAGTTGTTTTCAGGAAGCGTGGCCGTACATTTTCCGATTTAGCTGAATAAGGCCGGATTGAGTCAAATCCGGCGCCATTACAGGGCAAGGGAACCGCTGAGTTATCGCGCCGTTCATTTTCTCGAACAGCTCACTCACGGAGGTAGAAATGCCCACCGCTCGCACCGCCCGCCCCGCTCTGAACTTCGACGCCCCGGAACCGGTCGTCGCGACTGACTCGAATGCTTCGGCATTGTTTCCGAGCCAGCCGATCTATGCTCGCACGCCTAAGAAGAAAGCGTCTGGCAACCTGCCGCTTCTGATCGGTGTCCCGGTCGTCGCCGTCGTCGCTGGCGGCATGATCTGGGCCATGACGGCCAATCGCGCCGAAGCCCCGACCGATCCGCAGTCGCTGAAGGTCGCCGCCGCCGAAAGCCCGGCCCCGAAGACGACGCCGCTCCCGGCTGAAGCCTCGGCCACGCCGTCGCCGATCCCGCAGCCGACCGAACTGGCCGCCAACGAGACCCCGGCGCCCGCCCCGGTCGCCCGCTCGGCTCCGGCGCCGCGCGCTGCTCCGGTCCGCACGGCTCGCCGCGCGACTCCGGTCGAGGAAACCACCGCTCCGGACGCCTCGACGGCTTCGGCTAACGTCAGCGCCACGGTCCCGGCCGCCCCGCCGGCCGTCAGCGCCCCGATCGCCGAACCGGCTCCGCTGGTGATCCCGGCCCCGGCGGCTCCGGCCCCGACGCCGCAGCCCCAGGCGACGATCCCGCAATAACCGGGATCCCACATCCCTGAACGAAGAAGGGGGGGGGGGCC
>NZ_JBWKZF010000039.1:0-12823 GCF_059424195.1 Caulobacter sp. GW456-12-1-14-TSB4 | reverse complement strand
GCTCCACCGGAGCCGCCCTTTTCATTTTACCACCACTTCTCGGCTTTCGCTTTGAAGCCAGCTGCCTTCTCGACCGCCCCGGCGACCGAGAACACCGTCGCCTCGTCCAGAGGCTTGCCGATGATCTGCAGACCCAGCGGCAGGCCGTTGGCGTCGAGACCCGCCGGCAGGGACAGACCCGGCAGGCCCGCCAGGTTCGTCGTCACCGTGAAGACGTCGTTCAGGTACATGGCGATCGGGTCGTTGCTGTTCTCGCCAAGGCCGAACGCCGCCGAAGGCGCGGTCGGGGTGAGGATCGCGTCGCACTTGGTCCAGGCATTGTCGAAGTCCTCGGCGATGCGACGACGCACCTTCAGGGCCTTCAGGTAGTAGGCGTCGTAATAGCCGGCCGACAGCACATAGGTGCCGATCAGGATGCGGCGCTTCACCTCGTCGCCGAAGCCCGACGCACGCGTGTGCTCGTAGATCTCGGTCAGGTTGGCGCCGTCCTCGCGCAGGCCGTAGCGCATGCCGTCATAGCGGGCCAGGTTCGAGGACGCCTCGGCCGGGGCCACGATGTAGTAGGCCGGCAGGGCGTACTTGGTGTGCGGCAGGCTGATGTCGACGATCTCGCAGCCGGCCTCCTTCAGCCAGGCGATGCCGTCCTGCCAGAGCTTCTCGATCTCGGCCGGCATGTTGTCCACGCGGTATTCCTTGGGGATACCGATCCGCAGGCCCTTCACAGACTTGCCGACGAACTGGGTGAAGTCCGGCACGGCGATGTCGAGGCTGGTCGAATCCTTGGGGTCATGGCCCGACATCGAGGTCAGCAGCAGGGCCGCGTCCTCGACGGTCTTGGCGATCGGACCGGCCTGGTCCAGCGAGCTGGCGAAGGCCACGACGCCCCAGCGCGAGCAGCGGCCGTAGGTCGGCTTGATGCCGACCGTGCCGGTGAAGGCGGCCGGCTGGCGGATCGAGCCGCCGGTGTCGGTGGCCGTGGCGCCCAGGCACAGGTCGGCGGCGACGGCGGCGGCCGAACCACCCGACGAACCGCCCGGGGTCAGGGCCTTGTTCGAGCCCTGGGCGCGCCAGGGGTTGGTCACCGGACCGAAGTAGCTGGTCTCGTTCGACGAGCCCATGGCGAACTGGTCGAGGTTCAGCTTGCCCAGCATCACCGCGCCGTCGCGCCACAGCTGGCTGGTCACGGTCGACTCGTAGGTCGGCACGAAGTTCTCGAGGATCTTCGAGCAGGCCGTGGTGCGCACACCGTCGGTGCAGAACAGGTCCTTGATCCCCAGCGGCGCGCCTTCCAGTGGACCGGCCTCGCCCAGCGCCCGGCGGGCGTCGGACTTGGCGGCCATGTCCAGGGCCTTTTCCGGGGTTTCCAGGATGTAGGCGTTCAGGCCGCGCGCGGCCTCGACGGCCTCGATGTGGGCCTTGGTCAGTTCGACCGAGGTGAACTCGCGCTTGGCCAGGCCGTCGAGGGCGCTGGCCAGGGTCAGCTTCGTGAGGGCGCTCATTATTCGACCACCTTCGGCACGACGAAGAAGTTGTTCACGGACTTGGGCGCGTTGCTGGTCACCCGAGCCGGATCGCCGCCCATGGTGACGGCGTCCTCGCGCAGCGGCAGGCCGGCGGCCACGACGCTGGTCAGCGGCTCGCAGCCGTCGGTGTCGACCTCGGCCAGCTGCTCGATCCACGTCATGATCCCGTTGAGCTCCTGGGCCAGGGGCTCCAGGCGCTCTTCTGGCGTGGCGATGCGGGCGAGCCGGGCGACCTTCCGCACAGTGGCGGCGTCAATGGCCATGGGGATCTCCTAAATTCGAGCGTGTGGGTTAGCCGCGCGAGGGGCGCTTTGACAAGCGCTTCCGCCGCGCCGCGGGGCGCGCGCGCCGAAAAGTCGGGCCAGCGGAGAATTTTCCGCAAGCTTGGCCCGGGAGGCTGTTCCGTCGATCAACGTCATGCCACCGTCCAGGAAACCGGGAGGACGTCGCTTGAAAACCCTGCTGCTCGCCACCGTGGCCGCCACCCTAGCCCTGTCGGCCGCCCACGCCGAAACGCGGGAGGACGCCGGCAAGGCCTGGTGGTCGCACATCGAGTTCCTGGCCGGCGACGCTCTGCAAGGCCGCTTGACCGGCAGTCCGGGCGAGAAGGCGGGCCTCGACTATGTCGCCGCGCGGTTCAAGGCCCTGAGCCTGCAGCCCGCCGGGATCGACGGCTATTTCCAGCCGGTGGCCTTCAAGGCCCAGCGCGTGTTGGCCGACCAATCCAGCGCAGCCCTGGTCGCCGACGGCGTCGCCACCCCGCTGGCCATCGGCCCCGACCTGCTGCTGTCGGCCCGCCTGCCGCAGCCGGCCAGCGTCGAGGCGCCGCTGGTGTTCATCGGCTACGGCCTGAAGATCCCCGAATACGGTCACGACGACTTCGAGGGCCTGGACCTGCGTGGCAAGATCGCGGTCGTGATCAATGGCGGTCCGGCCGAGCTGTCGGCCCCCGTGAAATCCCACACCCGCAGCGCCCGCACCTGGAAGGCCCTGGAAGCGGCTGGCGCCCTGGGCCTGATCACCATCCCCACGCCCAAGGGCATGGACATCCCCTGGCAGCGTCAGATGCTGCTGGCCTCGCAGCCGGGGATGTACCTGGCCGATCCGGCCCTGGGCGACGTCAGCGCGCCGCGTTTCACCGCCAGCTTCAATCCCGCCCAGGCCGCCAAGCTGTTCGCCAAGTCGGGTCATGACTTCAGCCAGCTCCTGACCGCTGCCGAGGCGGGCCAGAAACTGGAGCGGTTCGACCTGAACCAGTCGATCCGCGCGACGGTGAAGGCCGAGGTCACGGATACCGTTTCGGCCAATGTCGTCGCCAAGCTGCCGGGCTCGGACCCGAAGCTGGCCGCCGAGCACGTCGTGGTCTCGGCCCACATCGACCACCTGGGCGTGGGCGAGCCGATCAACGGCGATGCGATCTATCACGGGGCCATGGACGACGCCTCAGGCGTGGCCTCGGTGATCGAGATCGCCAAGGCCATGAAGGCCCAGAAGGCCAAGCCCAAGCGCTCTATCCTGTTCGTGATCGTCACGGCCGAGGAGAAGGGCCTGCTGGGCTCGCGCTATTTCGCCCTGAAGCCGACCGTGCCGAAGGCCTCGCTGGTCGCCGACGTCAATATGGACATGCCCCTGCCCCTGTGGCCGCTGAAATACCTGCTGATCCAGGGCGCGTCGGAAAGCTCGCTGGGCGGCGAGGCCCAGGTGGTGGCGAGCGCCAAGGGCTACGAGCTGACCAAAGACCCCTATCCGGATCGCAACTCCTTCGTCCGCACCGACCAGTACAGCTTCGTGAAGGCCGGCGTGCCGTCGCTGGCGCTGAAGTTCGGCTATCCGGTCGGCACGCCCGCCTATCAGATCGAGAAGGACTGGCGCGCCAACCGCTACCACTCGCCGGCCGACAATCTGAGCCAGCCCGTCGACCTGCCCGCCGCCGCCGACTTCAACGCCTATGTCACGGCCCTGACGCTCAAGATCGCCGACAACCCGGTCAAGCCCAGCTGGAACGCCGACAGCATCTTCAGAGACTCCGGACCGGCGAAGCCCTAAAGAGGCCGCCATGCCCGTTCTCGACATCGCAGACTTCGCCGCCGCCCTGCCCCAGTACGCCGCCATCGTCGGCCTGGACCCCGGCGAGAAGACCATTGGGGTCGCCGTGTCGGACGTCACCCGCACGGTCGCCACTCCGATGGCGCTGATCGAGAAGACCAAGTTCAGCAAGGACGCCGAACAACTCTTCAAGCTGATGGACAGTCGCGGCGCGGTCGGTATCGTCATCGGCCTGCCGATGAACATGGACGGCACCGAGGGCGTCCGCTGCCAGTCCAACCGCGCCCTGGGCCGCAACCTGCTGCGCCTGAAGCCCGACCTGCCGATCACCTTCTGGGACGAGCGCCTGTCGACGGCGGCGGTGACCCGCGTGCTGATCGACGAGCACGACGTCTCGCGCAAGCGCCGCGACGAGGTCGTCGACAAGATGGCCGCCGGCTGGATCCTGCAAGGCGCGCTGGAGCGGCTGCGCGGCCTCTAGCGCCGGCTTTTTCGCCTGACGCCAGAACATCCGAGCCTTTTGGAATCCGGCTCGTATGGATAATCTTGGTTAAGTCGCAAGCGGGGGCAGGCATGAAGGACAAGCGGTTCGCCATGGCGGGTGTCGTCCTGTTCGCCAGCCTGATGGCCGGCGCGACCCTGGCCGGCACGGGCGACGACTGCCCGCCCAATCCCGAACCCGGCAAGTGCTACGAGAAGGTCTACCGGCCAGCCCAATACGAGAACTATGCCGAGCAGGCCGGCGATCGGATCGTCACCCGGCAGCGGAAGATTCGCGAGGCCAGCTTCGCCTGGCAGGTGATCCCCTGCGACGGCCGCATGCCGCCCAGGCGGTCTTACTAGGGCCTATTCAGCTCAGACCTGCAAAAACCAGGTCAAGTGGGTGTAATCACACACTTTACACTCAATCTGGGGACCAGAATTTTCCCCCTCGGGGGGAAACTCGAAGACAACATTGTTCTGTCTTTGAATATGGTTAAGTTCTGGTAATGGATCGGACGTCAGGTCCGCCCCAGGTCGGCGCGTACCTGGGTTGAGGGCAACGAGGGGCTCGGATGACTAGGAAAGTCTTGATGGGGCTGACGGCGTTCGCCGTCGCCGGTTTGTCGGTCACCTCGGCCATGGCCGACGGTCGCAACTATGCGCCGCGCCCCGCGCCGCGTTACGCCCCGGCCCAGGGCTCGTCCCTGGCCGATCAGCGTGACTACGCGCCGCGCTCGCCGACCCGCTATGCGCCGGCTCCGCCGCCGCAGGGCTATCCGCCGCCCCCGCCGCCGCCCTCGGGTCCGGCCGGCATCGACTGCCTGTGCACCCGCGCCGTCGCCTTCTACGGCCCGACCTCGGGCTATGGCGACATCACCGTCGCCGCGCCGGGCGTCCGTGTCATCGGCGAGCCGGTGGTCGTGCCTTCGGGCCGCATCGATATCCAAGGTCCGCCGGTCTATGTCGACGCGCCGCCAGTCCGCGTCGCCGCGCCGCAGATCTACCTGCACCGTCCGGAAGTGTTCGTCCGTCCGTCGGCCGTCACGGTCGAGGCCCCGGAAATCCACTTCACGGGCTGCGCCGACGGCGTGCGCTGCGAACCGGCTCCGGCGCGCCGCTAGGGCTCGGAACCAGCCAGGAATTCGAGGCGGGAAGCGCGAGCTTCCCGCCTCTTTTCGTTCTGGAGCGCCGCCAGACTAATTGGAGAGGCTACTTGGAGGCGACGCAGAAGGCCCGGGCCTTGGTCGCCAGATCCAGGTTTCCGCCATCCAGCGCGGCCTTGACGGCTTCGTCGCAATGCTTCTCGCCGAGCAGGCCGGTCACCTTGTCGTTCAGCGCCTTCTCGATCTCGGCGTTGGCCCGCAAGGTCTCGGCCTCCTTGCGTTCGCCCGGCAGGCACGGCGAATACCATTTGGCGTCGGCGCAACGGGCGATCAGCCGAGTCCGGCGCGCGTCCTCTGCATGGGTCTCGTTCGACGAGACGACCATGGGCGGGGCCTGCGGCTCCGGCGTCGGCTGAGGCGACGTCGACAGGGGCGACGTCGGTTGGGGCGGCGCCGGATCGGCCGTTGTCGTGGACGGCGGCGCCACCATCATGCTCGGCGCGGGGTCCAGAGGATGCACCGTCGTCGTCGATGGGATCTGGTAGTGGCAGACCCAGCCCTTGTCGGTGGTCTCGCACGACTGCAACGTCGCCTTCGTCTCCTGGGACGACGGTTCGGCGGTCTGCAGCAAGGCGATCAAGAGTAACAGCACGGCCACCCCCGAGGAGCCTTCTGCGAAGCACTGGCTTCACAGTACCCACCGAACCGCCCGGGCAACAAGTCGGCGCAACCCCGGAAGGACGTCCAGGATGTGAAACTTCGTGAATATTCCTGAGGACAGTCCGCCGCGCGCTGTCCCCCAAGCTTCCCTTCCCCTCCAAAGCCGCCTAAGAGGCGAGCTCATGACGGCACCAGCCCATGACCCCGCCCGCGCGGCCATCGATGCGATCCGCGCCCGCGTCTTTGAATTCCCCAAACGCCACTTCCTGTCCGCTGGCGACCTGAACGCGCCCCAGGCGACGGACCTGCTGGACCTGGCCGACGCCTTCGTCGCCTTCAACCGGCAGACGTCCAAGAGCCTGGACCTGCTGCACGGCCGGACGCTGATGAACCTGTTCTTCGAGAACAGCACCCGCACCCAGAGCTCGTTCGAGCTGGCGGGCAAGCGCCTGGGCGCCGACGTCGTCAACATGAACCCCAAGACCTCGTCGGTCGCCAAGGGCGAGACCCTGATCGACACGGCGGTCACGCTGAACGCCATGCGGCCCGACCTGCTGGTCGTGCGCCACGCCTCGTCGGGCGCGGCCAGCTTGCTGTCACAGAAGGTCAGCGGCCACGTGGTCAACGCCGGCGACGGCCAGCACGAGCACCCGACCCAGGCCCTGCTGGACGCCCTGTCGATCCGCCGCGCCTTCGGCCGCGTTTCGGGCCTGACCGTGGCGATCTGCGGCGACGTGCTGCACAGCCGCGTGGCGCGCTCGAACGTCTCCCTGCTGCACACCCTGGGCGCCAGCGTGCGCCTGGTCGGCCCGCCCACCCTGATGCCGGCCCAGGCCGAGCGCTGGGGCGTCACCGTCCATCACGACATGAAGTCGGGCCTGGCCGGCGCCGACGTGGTCATGATGCTGCGCCTGCAGCTGGAGCGGATGCAGGGCGCCTTCGTGCCGTCCACCCGCGAGTATTTCCGCTTCTACGGCCTGGACCGCGAGAAGCTGTCGCGCGCCGCGCCGGGCGCCAAGGTCATGCACCCGGGCCCGATGAACCGAGGCGTCGAGATCGACTCCGACGTCGCCGACGATCCGGCCGTCAGCCTGATCCAGGACCAGGTCGAGATGGGCGTCGCCGCCCGGATGGCGGTGCTGACCAGCCTTGCGGCCCGTATCGAAAAGGCCGGCCAATGACCGCTCCCACGCCTATCGCCCTTGTCAACGCCCGCCTCGTCGATCCCGAGAGCGGCTATGACGGCCCCGGCGGCGTCATCGTCTCCGAAGGCGTCATCGCCGACGTCGCCAAGGGCCGCGAGTTCGGCAAACTGTCCAAGGCCGTCCGCGTCATCGACTGCGGCGGCGCCCTGCTGGCGCCCGGCTTGATCGACCTGCGCGTCCGCACCGGCGAGCCCGGGGCCGAGACCAAGGAAACCCTGGCCTCGGCGGCCAAGGCCGCGGCGGCCGGCGGCGTCACCTCGATGGTGGTCCAGCCGGACACGGCCCCCGCCATCGACGACCCCAGCGTCGTCGACTTCATCCTGCGCCGCGCGCGCGACATCGACAGCGCCCGCATCCTCGTCGCTGGCGCGGCGACCAAGGGCCTGGCCGGCGCGCAGATGGCCGAGATCGGCCTGATGCGCGAGGCCGGTTGCGTCTACATCACCGACGCCGGCAAGCCGATCGTCGACAGCAAGGTCATGCAGCGCGTCCTGACCTATGCGAAGGGTTTCGACACCCTGCTGGCCCACCGTCCGATGGACCCGTGGCTGGCCAAGGGCGGGGCCGCGATCGGCGGCGAGTTCGCCGGCCGCATGGGCCTGCCGTCGATCTCGCCCATGGCCGAGCGGATCATGCTGGAGCGCGACGTCGCCCTGCTCGAAGCCACCGGCGGCAGGCTGCTGGTCGACCAGATCACCTCGGCCCAAGCGTTGGAGACGCTTGCACGCGCCAAGAAGAAAGGCCTGCGGATCAGCGCCTCGGTGTCGATCAACCACCTGTCCTTCAACGAGCTGGACATCGGCGACTACCGCACCTTCGCCAAGCTGAACCCGCCCCTGCGCGGCGAGGACGACCGCCAGGCGCTGATCGAGGCGCTGGCCGACGGCCTGATCGATATCGTCGTCTCGGCTCACAACCCCGCTCCCGCCGAGGACAAACGCCTGCCGTTCGACGAGGCCGCCCCCGGCGCCGTGGGCCTGGAAACTCTGCTGCCCGCCCTGCTGTCGCTCTATCACGACGAGCGCATCGCCCTCGTGGACCTGATCCGCGCCGTCACCCTGGCTCCGGCCGAGCTCCTGGGCCTTCGCGGCGGCCGCATCGCGCCGGGCGCGCCGGCCGACCTGGTGCTGTGCGACATCGACGCCCCGATCATCGTCGACGCCGCCCGCCTGTTGTCGAAGTCCAAGAACTCGCCGTTCGATGGTCGCAGGCTGCAGGGCCAGGTGCTGATGACGGTCGTGGACGGCCGCGTGGTGCACCGGGCCGAGGGGTAGCTGACACTCTCGGCGGCAATTCAACCCTCAAGGTCGCGTATCATCGGTCTGCGATTGTAAAGACGCCGGACGTCCCGCACACTCGCCGGGCGCATCCGGGGGGCGAGCAGATGACCGCGATCGAGGCTGGCCGTAGGCCCGTGTTGAGCATCGAACGCCGCTTCCATCTGATCATGGCGCTGCTGATGGCGGCGGTGTTCGTCGGCGGTTTCTCCACGACGGTGCCGGAAGACTTCACGCACAAGCCCGGCCTGCCGCTGCTGCTGCACGTGCACGGCGCGGTGTTCACGCTGTGGGTGCTGGTCTTCGTGGCCCAGCCGGCCTTCGTGGCGCGCGGGTCGCTGAAGCTGCATCGCCAGATCGGGATGCTGGGCGCGTGGCTGGCGGGCCTGATGGTGATCATGGGTCTGGCCGCGACGATCTTCGCCATCCGCTACAAGTTCATCCCCTCGTTCTTCCCGCCGACCATCTTCCTGGTCATGAACGTGATCGGCATCCTGGTCTTCGGCGCCCTGGTCGCCGGCGGCGTCGCCCTGCGGCGCAAGGCCGACTGGCACAAGCGCCTGATGCTGTGCGCGACGATCTCGATCCTGGGACCGGGCCTGGGTCGCCTACTGCCGATGGACTCCTTCGGCGCCGCCGCGCCGCTGGTGATGTTCGGCGCCATCATGCTGTTCGCCCTGGCCGGGCCGGTCATCGACCTGGTCGTTCGCAAGCGGATCCACCCGGCCTATGCCTGGGGCGTGGGCGCGATCGTGTTCAGCAACCTTCTCACCGCCCCCCTGGCCTTCACGCCGCCGGCCCGGGCGCTGCTGAAACTCATTCAAGGCCACTGAGACGCTGGTTTTGCCCCGGCTCCGACTCTGCACTACACCTGTGACCCACAACTCTCGCTTGCGCAGCGGTTGAATTCGCGCGCAACTCGCCTTAGGGTCGAATCGTGCAAGATCTCGCCGCAGCCACCTATCTGACGCTCGCCATCACCATCGTTGGCGGCTACCTGCTCGGGTCGATCCCGTTCGGGCTGATCGCCACGCGCCTGGGCGGGGCCGGCGACATCCGGCAGATCGGGTCGGGCAATATCGGCGCGACCAACGTGCTGCGCTCGGGCCGCAAAGACCTGGCGGCCATCACCCTGCTGGGCGACGCCGGCAAGGGCGTCGTGGCGGTGCTGCTGGCCTGCTACCTGACCCACGGCAACGCGGCGGTCATCGCCCTGGCCGGCGGCGCGGCGTTCCTGGGCCACCTGTTCCCCGTCTGGCTGAAGTTCAAGGGCGGCAAGGGCGTGGCCACCTTCTACGGCGTGCTGCTGTCGGCCGCCTGGCCGGTGGGGATCGCCGCCGGCGCGACCTGGCTGGCCGTGGCCTTCCTGCTGCGCATCAGCTCGCTGGCCGCCCTGGTCGCCGCCGTCCTGGCCGCGCCGTTCGCCCTGGCCTTCGACCAGCCCTATCCGATCATGGTGCTGTGCCTGTTCATGGCGGTGCTGATCTTCATCCGCCACCGCGAGAACATCGCCCGCCTGCTCAAGGGCCAGGAGCCCAAGATCGGCAAGAAGAAGAGCGTGGAGGAAGCCCCTCCCGTCATCGACGCGCCGTGATTCCGGGCCGGCTCTCGGACATCCAGCGTTTCGCCTGGCTGCGCCTGGCGCGCACCGAGACCGTCGGCCCCGTCGCCTTCGAGCATCTGATCACCCGCTACGGCACGCCCGAGCGGGCCCTGTCCGCTCTCCCCGACCTCTCGCGCAAAGGTGGCCGCGCTGTTCCGCTCTCCCTGCCGTCGCGTGAGGCGATCGAGCGGGAGCTGGAAGCCGGTGCGAAACTGGGCGCGCGGCTGATCTGCGGCTGCGAGCCGGACTTTCCGCCGCGCCTGGCAGCCCTCGATCCGCCGCCGCCCGTGATCTGGGCCTTGGGCCGGGCCGAACTGCTGTCCGAGCCCAGCCTGGCCATCGTGGGCGCGCGCATCGCCTCGGCCGCCGGCCAGCGCTTCGCCCGCCAGCTGGCCACGGACCTGGGGACCGCCGGCTATGTCGTGGTCTCGGGGCTAGCGCGCGGCATCGACGGCGCGGCGCATGAGGGCTCACTCTCCACCGGCGCGGTGGCCGTGCTGGGCGGCGGGGTCGGCGACATCTATCCGCCCGAGCACGACAAACTGCACGCGCGCCTGGCCGCCGAAGGCTGCATCGTCTCGGAAAGCGCGCCCGACCGCCGCGCCCAGGCCAAGGATTTCCCACGCCGCAACCGCATCATCTCGGGCCTGTCGCTGGGGGTCGTGGTGGTCGAGGCCGAGCTGAAATCCGGTTCGCTGATCACCGCCCGCCTGGCCGCTGAGCAGGGCCGCGACGTCTTCTCCGTGCCAGGCTCGCCCCTGGATCCGCGTTCGAAGGGCACCAACGACCTGATCCGCCAGGGCGCGATCCTGTGCGAAGGCGCCGAGGACGTGCTGCGTTCGCTGTCGGGTCAGATCCACCTGCGCGAACGCGAGCGCCCCTATGAGGCCCAGCCGCCGGCCGATATCGACCACGACGCCCTGCGTGAGCGCGTCGCCCATCTCCTCTCGCCCACGCCCGTCTCGCGCAACGATCTCGTCCGCGCCGCCGGCGCCCCGGCTTCGGCGGTGATGGCGGCCTTGGTCGAACTTAGCTTGGCTGGACGCGCCGAACTGCTGGACGGCGGCATGGCGGCCGGTGTGTAACCTAGATCGGGTTTTTGCTCGAACTCGCGCTGAGTCGCGCGAAGGACGACTAGGTGCGCTTATGGATACTCAAGCCATAGAAGACATGCTCGCCGTCGCGGTGGCGGCGGGGGCCGAAGGCCGGCTGGACGACGCCGAGGCGGCGTTCCGCGCCGTCCTGGTCATGAAGCCCGACCACGACGAAGCCCTGTTCGGCCTCGGCCTGAACCTGCTGATCGCCCGTCGCTTCCAGGAAGCCGTCGAGCCCCTGACCTGGGCCGCCCATGCGCCCAACGCCGAACCGGTGCGCCGGCAGTGCCTGGCCCACGCCCTGTTCCTGACCGGCGACTTCGCCCGGGCCGCCGACACCTTCGCGACCGCCGACAGGATGGAGCCCCTGCCCGAGGGCGCGCGCCTGACCTGGGCGCGGGCGGCCGCCTACAACGCCCTGGACAGCGTCCCGGTCGAGGCGGCGCTGGACCTCTACGGCAAGGTCGCCGGCCCGCTGGCCGAGGACCTGGAGACCGTGGCGCGCGAGGGCTTCGGCATCCTGGTGGCTTTCGATCGCCTCGAAGCGGCCCGCGTGCTCGGCGCCTGGCTGGAGGCGCGCAATCCCGGGGACGTGGTCAAGACCCACGAACTTCGCGTGCTGCTCGATCCGACCATCGACCGCTCGCCGCCAGCCTATGTCGAGGCGCTGTTCGATGACTTCGCCGAGCGGTTCGACCGCCAGCTGGTCGAGATGCTGGACTACCGTGCGCCCGCGTTGCTGGCCGACCTGGTGGAGGCCCGGCGCCCAAGGTTCGAGCGGATCCTGGACCTGGGCTGCGGCACGGGCCTGGCCGCGCCGTCGCTGGAGCGGTTCGGAGCCGAGCTGACCGGGGTCGACCTGTCTTCGGCCATGCTGGCCAAGGCCGCCGAGCGCGGCGGCTACGACCATCTGGAACAGGCCGAGGCCGTCGCGTTCCTCGGCAGCCATCCTGGCCACTTCGACCTGATCGTCGCCGCCGACGTCCTGATCTATTTCGGCGACCTGGCCGCGCTGTTCGCCGCAGCCGCCGAAGCCCTGGTCTCCGGCGGTCTGCTGGCCTTCAGCACCGAGCTGGGCGAGACCGGCTGGAAGCTGCTGCCCAGCGCCCGCTACGCCCACGGCGACGACTATATCCAGGCCGCCAGCGCGCCCGGCTTCCGGATCGTCGAGCGCCAGGAGACGGCCCTGCGCCGCGAGACGACCAGCGTCACCACGGGCTGCCTCTACGTGCTGGAGCGGCTCTAGCCGCCGCTTCTGCGCGCGCCCTTGGCGAACAGCAGGTCCGACCACCGCCAGTGACCGCCGCCTAACGCGAAGCGGGCCGAGCCTGGTCCGTCGTTCAGCGAAATCAGGACGAGACCCCGCATCGGCTCCTTCCGGCAGGCGGCGGGCGCGAAGGCGACCTCCATCATGATCATCTCGCGCAGGCCCGCCAGGCCGTCGCCCTCCTCGCCGGAGGTGCGCTGCCAGTCGCCGCTCCAGACCAAGGGCGCGCGCCCAGCCCCGACCGTCGCGCCGTGAGCCCGCAGCAGCGAGGCGCGGGCGCGGGGGTTCTTGCGCAGGCCTTCCTGCAGCAGCCGGACCATGTCGCAGCCATCACCGCCGCCACCGCCGCCCGCCCCCGAGCCAGCGGTCGCCGCGCCCATCAGCTCGGACTCGCCCAGGCCCATCACCGGACTGGGACCTGGGTCACGACTGGCCGGCAGCGGAACGACGTCCTTCGGCGGCGGGCGTTTCGACACCTTCAGCGGCGAGCGCGACGCGGCCTTGGGGGCCGCCTTGGGCTTCTCGGGCGACGGCGGCTTGGCCGGGGCCTTCACCGGTGACT
>NZ_JBWKZF010000038.1:0-36530 GCF_059424195.1 Caulobacter sp. GW456-12-1-14-TSB4 | reverse complement strand
CACCCCAACCCCTCCCCATCGAGGGGAGGGGCTTCTTTGGAGACCCCCATGAAGGAAACCAAACACGCGGCCTCGCCCGAGGCCCGCGCGGCGCTGGCTGACGTCCTGACGGCGTTCGAGAGCTTCAAGGCCGCCAACGACCAGCGGCTGGCGGCGATCGAGACCAAGCGGGCCGACAGCCTGCTGGAAGAGAAGGTCGGCCGCATCGACGAAGCCATGTCCCGCGCCCAGGACCGCCTGGACCGCATCATGGCGGACCTCCGCCGGCCTGGTCTTGGCGGTGATGCGCCGCCGGCGCACGTCGACGAACGCAAGGCCGCCTTCGACCGCTACGTGAAGACCGGCGAGACCCCCGCCGCCCTGCTCGAAGCCAAGGGCCTGTCCGAGGGTGTGGCCACCGCCGGCGGCTATGTCGCCCCGCCGGAGCTGGAGCGGCTGATCCTGCGTCGCCTGGCGGCCACCTCGCCGATGCGCGAGATCTGCCAGGTCCGCACCATCGGCGCCGGCACGTTCCGCAAGCCCGTCAGCCCGACGGGCCTGGCCGCCGCCTGGGTGGCCGAGACCGCCGCGCGTCCCGAGACCACCGCGCCCACGCTGGACGTCATCGACTTCCCGGCCGGCGAACTCTACGCCAGCCCGGCCGCGACCCAGGCCCTTCTGGACGACGCCTATGTCAGCATCGACGAGTGGCTGGCCGAGGAGGTCCAGGACGCCTTCGCCGCCCAGGAGACCACGGCCTTCGTCACTGGCGACGGCGTCAACAAGCCCAAGGGCCTGCTGAGCTACACCGCCGCGCCGGACGCTAGCTACACCTGGGGCCAGGTCGGCTATCTGGCCACCGGCGTGGCGGGCGCCTGGCCGGCCAGCAACCCGACCGACAAGCTGATCGACCTGATCTACGCGGCCAAGGCCCAGTACCGCCAGAACGGCCGCTTCGTGATGAACCGCCGCACGGTCAGCGCCGTGCGCAAGTTCAAGGACGCGCAGGGCAACTACATCTGGAACGCGGCCCTGCAGCCGGGCCAGTCGGCGAGCCTGCTGGGCTTCCCGGTCACCGAGATCGAGGCCATGCCGGATGTCGGCGCGGGGACCTGTCCGATCGCGTTCGGCGACTTCGAGAAGGGCTACCTGATCGTCGACCGCGCCGGCGTGCGGGTGCTGCGTGATCCGTACTCGGCCAAGCCCCACGTGCTGTTCTACACGACCAAGCGCGTGGGCGGCGGGGTGCAGAACTTCGACGCCGTGAAGCTGCTGAAGTTCGCGGCGAGCTAGGCCGGCCAGCCTCGGCGCTGCCCCCTCCGGCCCTCCGGGCCACCTCCCCCAAAAAGGGGAGGATCGCGCCGCCCAGATGCTCCCCTTTTGGGGGAGCTGTCGCGAAGCGACTGAGGGGGCAGCGCCGCCCTTACCTCCAGGAAAACCCCATGCCCCAATCCCTCACCCTGGCCGAGGCCCGGGCGTTCCTGCGCGCGCCCGACACTTCGGACGATGCGATCCTCACGATCCTGATCGACGCCGCCGAGGCCCATGTCGCCGAGGCGGCCGGCGTCACCCTGACCCCCACGAGTCCCGCGCCGCTGCGGCTGTCGGTGCTGACCCTGGTCGCCCACGCCTACGAGCACCGTGCGTCCGGCGGGACCGATCCGGAGCCCCAGCCCTGGCTGGCCCCGTACCGAAAGGCGCGGCTGTGAGCGACAAGCCCCTGATCGACGCCTTGGTCGCGACCTTGAAGGCCGCGCCCGCCGTCACCGCCGTGGCCGGCCAGCGGATCCACGCCGCCAGCCCGCGCGTGCCGACCTATCCCTGCGTCGTCGTCACCCGGTCGGAAGGTCGGCCGGCCGGCGAGAACGACGCGATCGAGCACCTGCTGACCCTCACCTGCGCCAGCCGTTTCGGTGGGCCGGAGGAAGCCCGCGCGCTGGTCGCGGCCGTCCGCTTGGCGTTGCACGACGCCAAGCCGAGCCTTTCCGGCCGTCGGCTGGTGACCCTGCGGGTGCCCTATGCCGATGTCTTCGCCGGCGCCGACCGCGAGACCACCCTCGGGATCGTCCGCGTGCGGGCGGTGACCGAAGCCCCCTGACAACGGAGAACCGCCATGGCCGCCCAAGCCGGCAAGGACATGCTGCTGAAGATCAGCGACGGGGCCGCCACCCCGACCTTCCACACCGTCGCGGGCCTGCGCGCCCGGACCATCAGCCTCAACGCCAAGACCATCGACGCCACCGACAGCGACAGCACCGGCCGCTGGCGCGAACTGCTGGCCGGGGCCGGCGTGAAGTCGGTGGCGGTCTCAGGCTCGGGCGTGTTCCGCGACGCCGCCTCCGACGCCCAGGTGCGGACGAGCTTCTTCGACCAGTCGGCCCGCGTGTGGCGGCTGGTGATCCCGGACTTCGGTCAGCTGGAGGGGGCGTTCCTGGTCGCGGCCCTGGAATATGCCGGCGAGCACGACGGCGAGGCGGCGTTCGCGCTGAGCCTGGCGTCGGCGGGGGCGGTGACGTTCACGGCGATCTGACTCAGCACAGGCCCCCACCTGACCTGCTGGCGCAGGTCTGTCCGCCCCCAAGCGGGGCGGAGAGCCGCGGCGCCGCTTCTGTTTTCTCCTCCCCCTCTTGGGGGAGGGGGACCGCCGAACGGCGGTGGAGGGAGCCTTCACAGGACGGAAATCTGAAATGCTTCTTCCCAACACCGCACGCGGCGAGGTCGTGGTGAGCCTGGCCGGAGCGCCCCGCCGTCTATGCCTGACGCTCGGCGCGCTCGCCCGCATCGAGACCGCGCTCGGTCTCTCCGACTGGTCTCAGCTACCGGACCGCATCGCCACGCTCAGCGCCCAAGACTTGACCGCTGTGCTGGCCGCGCTGCTGGACGGCGGTGGTGAGCCTGTCGAAATCGCCACCCGCGCCACGGTCCCGGAGGCTGCCAGCGCCCTGGCCGCCGCCCTCGCGGCCTCCGCATGAACTGGGCTGAACCGCTGCGGCTCGCCCTCCGGCTCGGCATCGCGCCGGACGCTTTCTGGCGGCTGTCGCTGGTCGAGTGGCGGGCGCTGACGGAAACCCCGCCGTCGCCGGTCCTGACCCGCTCGGGCCTCACGGCCCTGATCGCCCGCTATCCCGACGAGGAGGTTCTATGAGTGACGACGGCCTCTCTACCGTTCCCGCCCGCGCCGCCGAGGCTGCTGCGTCGCTGGAGGCGCTGAAAGCGCCGGCCGAACGCGCCGCCCGCGCGATCGACGAGTCCTTCGCCAGGGCCGGAAGCTCGCTTGCACGATCGCTAGCTCGCGCCGCATCCGACGGTCAGGTGTCGCTGGGCGAGCTGGCCCGGGCGGTGCTGGGCGCGGCCGGGGCAGGGCTTTCGCAGGCTCTGTCGAAAAGCTTTTCAGGCGCGAGAGCCGACGGCGGGCCGGTCCTGCCCGGCGGCGCCTATCTGGTCGGAGAACGAGGCCCGGAGGTGTTCCGTCCGCACGGCGCGGGGACCATAGAGCCCGCCGGAACGACGGGCGGGATCTCGGTGACGGTCAATGTCCAGGGCGGGGAGGCGTCGGGCCTGATCCGCTCCGACGCCCAGATCGCCCAGGCCTTGGCCCGGGCGGTTGGTCTGGGGGCGAGAGGCCTCTAGATGGCCACCGCCGCGGCGTCGGTCGGGACCGAGCCGTACTTGTTGTCGCGCGGCTCGCCGATGCTGCAGCCGACCCACAGGGTGAAGGCCAGCCAGATGGCGAAGGCGATGAACATCGACATGAACAGGCCGCCGATGGTGGCGAACAGCGCCGCCGAAGGCTCGCCGCCGTTGAAGGCCGTCATGATCGCCGAAATGCCGACCGAGGCGATGGCGCCGAACACCAGGACCGGGCCCAGCACCCACGGCAGCACCTGCCACCAGCCGGTCTGACCCATGTCGTGCAGCCGCTTGGAGTGGATGCAGACGCTGGGATAGATCAGCGCCAGGGCCGCGAGGTGACCGATGCCCGGCACCACGTTCAGCACCATGCTGGCGCCCAGAAGGCAGAGCCAGCCGATCCAGAACGACTGCCGGCCGATGCGGCCCTCAGGCGACAGGAACAGGGTCTTCCAATCCATTTCGGTCTCCAATCTCGAACCCATAAGTAGGGCCCGACGACCCGCCGATGAAGTGAAAAGCGGGTCATGACGCAGACTTAATCGCGCAGCGCCCTGAACGGCTCCGCTTGGCGTCCGGTTTTTCCGCAAACCTTTTCACGAAATTGGGGGATCGCGATGAGCGAGTTCCACGAGGCGCGCCTGCCCGCGCGCCTGGCGTTCGGCTGCACGGGCGGGATCGAGCGGCGCACGCAGGTCGTCACCCTGGCCTCGGGCTTCGAGCAACGCACCAGCCCGTGGGCGCAAGGCCGCCGCCGCTACCTGATCGCCACCGCCGCGCGGCCGCTGGACGAGCTGGCCGCGCTGACCGCCTTCTTCGAGGCGCGGGGCGGGCGGCTGGCGGGGTTCCGCTTCCGCGACCCGGCCGACTTCAAGTCCTGCGCGCCGTCGGGGCAGCCGGGCGCGATGGACCAGCCGCTGGGTGTCGGCGACGGGACGCGGAAGACGTTCCAGTTGATGAAGGGGACGCGGACGATCGCCAAGCCGGTGGCCGGCACGGTCAAGGTGGCGGTGGGCGGGGTCGGGGCGCCGTTCAGCGTCGATACGGCCACGGGCCTGGTGACCCTGGCCACCGCGCCGGCGGTGGGCGCGGCGGTGACGGCGGGGTTCGAGTTCGACACGCCGGTGCGTTTCGATCTGGACCGGCTGGACGTGACCCTGGAGGGCTTCTCGGCCGGCCGCGTGACCGCCTGCGCCCTGGTCGAGGTGCGGGTCTGATGCGCGTCCTGCCCGAGGGGATGGACGCGGCCCGCCTGTGCCGCGCCTGGATCGTGGTCCGCGCCGATGGCGTGAGGCTGGGCTTCACCGATCACGATCGCGACCTGGTGGTCGATGGCGTGACGTGCCGAGCACGCGGCGGCTGGAGCCCCGGGGCGCGGGAGGCGGCGGCCGGCTATGCGCCGGGGCAGGGCGCGGCGCTGGGCGTGCTGGACGACGCCGGGATCATCGAGGCCGAGTTGGCGGCGGGGCTCTACGACGGCGCCCGTGTCGCCGAGCTGTGCGTCGATTGGAGCGCGCCGCATCGGCTGGTGCGGCTGTGGAGCGCGACGATCACGGCGGTCAGCCGGGAGGGGGAAGCGTTCAAGGCCACGCTCGCGGGGCCGCTGGCGGATTTGGAGCGGGTGGCCGGGCGGACGTTCACGCGGCTCTGTGATGCGCGACTGGGCGATGCGCGGTGTGGGATCGCGGCGGCGCCTGGAGCGAGCTGTGACAAGCGCTGGGCGACGTGTGTCGGGACGTTTGCGAACGGCGTGAATTTCCGGGGTTTCCCGACGGCGCCGGGGGAGGACTTCCTGACGCTGTATCCCGTCGAGGGGGAGCGGAACGATGGGGGAAGGCGGTGAGTCAGCACTTCCCCCCACCTGACCTGCTGCGCAGGTCTGTCCGCCCCCATGAGGGGGCGGAGAATTCTTCACTCCGCCCTGCGGGGAAGGCTCTCCTCCCCCTCTTGGGGGAGGGGGACCGCCGAACGGCGGTGGAGGGGGCCTGCGTCATCCTCCGCCACACTCGCCTCTGGCTCGGCACCCCCTACCGCCACCAGGCCTCGACCCTCCATGCCGGCTGCGACTGCCTGGGCCTCGTGCGCGGCGTCTACCGCGCCCTGCACGGCGCCGAGCCTGAACCGCCGCCGCCGTACCGTCCCGACTGGGCCGAGACCGACGGCCGCGAACTGCTGCTGGAAGCCTTCCACCGCTGGCTCATCCCCACCGACACGCCGCGCCCCGGCGACGTCCTGGTCTTCCGCATGGCCCCCGGCGCGGTCGCCAAGCACTGCGCGATCCAGTCCGGCCCCGACCGCATGATCCACGCCTATTGGGGCCGGGCGTGCGTCGAGAGCCATCTCGGCCGCTGGTGGCGCGAGCGCCATGTGGCCGCCTTCAGATTTCCCACGGAGCTTCCATGGCCCAGGTGATCCTCTCCAGCGTCGGCGCGGCGATCGGCGGCCCTCTCGGAGCCGTGGCCGGCGCAGCGCTGGGCGGTCTCGTCGACCAGGCGGCGATCAACGCCCTGACGCCGGCGCGGCAGGTCGGTCCGCGCATACCCGAGCTGCGCCTGACCGGCGCGGCCGAGGGCGCGGCGCTGCCGTGCGTGTTCGGCCGCGCCCGCGTCGGGGGGCAGGTGATCTGGGCCGCGCGCTTCCGCGAGAAGCGGGTCGAGGGCCGGGTCGGCGGCGCCAAGGGCCAGAAGACCGCCAGCTATAGCTACAGCCTGTCGTTCGCCGTGGCGGTGGCCGAAGGCCCGATCGACGGCCTGGGCCGCGTCTGGGCCGACGGCAAGGTCATGGACATGACCGGCGTCACGATGCGCCTGCATCGCGGGACCGAGGACCAGGAGCCCGACCCGCTGATCGCGGCGATCGAGACCAACGCCCCGGCCTATCGCGGCGTGGCCTATGTAGTGTTCGAGGACCTGCCGCTGGACGCCTACGGAAACCGCCCGCCGCAGCTGTCGTTCGAGGTCTTCCGGCGGCCGCGCGCGCCTGGGACCTTGGGTCTGGAGGACCGGCTGAAGGGCGTCTGCCTGATCCCCGGCGCGGGCGAGTTCGTCTACGCCACCGAGGCCGTCCTGCGCCGCAACGGCCTGACCCGCACCGAGTCCGAGAGCGTCCACAATGCCGAGGGCCGGCCCGACCTGATGGTGGCGCTGGACCAGCTGCAGGCTCAGCTGCCCAACGTCGACCACGTCACCCTGGTGGTCGCCTGGTTCGGCACCGACCTGCGCTGCGGCCGCTGCCAGATCATGCCGGGCGTTGAGCAGGACGCCAAGGACACCCTGCCGCTGACCTGGAGCGTGGCGGGCCTCGGGCGCGGCGAGGCGCATCTGGTTTCGCGCCAGGACGGCGCCCCGGCCTATGGCGGCACGCCGTCCGACGCGGTGGTGCTGCAGGCCATCGCCGAACTGAAGCGGCGGGGGCTGAAGGTGACGCTCTATCCGTTCATCCTGATGGACACGCCCGACTATCCGTGGCGCGGCCGGATCACCTGCGAGGCCGGCGCGGACGGGACGTTCAACGCCCTGGTGCAGGTGAACAGCTTCTTCGACGGGACCTGGGGCCTGCGCCGGATGGTGCTGCACCAGGCCTCGCTGGCGGCGCAGGCCGGCGGGGTGGACGGCTTCGTCATCGGCTCGGAGCTGCGCGGCCTGACCACCGTGCGCGGGTCGGGCGGGACCTATCCGGCGGTCGCCAAGCTGAAGGCCCTGGCCGCGTCGGTCCGCGCGGTGGTCGGTCCGGAGACCCAGCTGGGCTACGCCGCCGACTGGTCGGAATACTTCGGGCACCAGCCGGGCGGCGGCCACGCGGTCTTCCACCTGGACCCGCTGTGGTCCGATCCGAACATCGATTTCGTCGGCGTCGACTGGTACCCGCCGGTTACCGACTGGCGCGAGGGCGAGGACCATCGCGACGCGCGGGCCGGCTTCTTCGGACCGCACGACCCGGCCTATCTGCGCGCGGGTCTGACGGGCGGCGACGCCTTCGACTGGTTCTACGCCAGCCAGGCCGACCGAGACGCCCAGGTCCGCACGCCGATCACCGACGGCGCCTATGGCGAGCCGTGGATCTGGCGCGCCAAGGACCTGAAGTCCTGGTGGAGCCAGCCGCACTATGATCGGCCCGGCGGCGTGCGCTCGGCGACGCCGACGGCCTGGGTCCCGATGTCCAAGCCGATCCGCCTGACCGAGTTCGGCTGTCCGGCGGTCGACAAGGGGGCCAATTCGCCGAACCTCTTCATCGATCCGAAGAGTTCGGAAAGCTTCCTGCCGCCCTATTCGACCGGCGCGCGCGACGACTTCGGCCAGCGCCGCTACCTGGAGACCGTGCTGGCCTGGCTGGAGGAGCCGGACGCCAATCCGGTCTCGCCGATCTATGGCGGGCCGATGATCCAGAGCGCCAGCGCCTGGTGTTGGGACGCGCGGCCGTTCCCGGACTTCCCAGCGCGCTCGGACGTCTGGAAGGATGGTGGAAGTTGGGTGCTGGGCCACTGGCTGACCGGCCGGGCCGGCATCGCGCCGCTGCCCGAACTGATCGAGGCCCTGGGCGCTCGCGCCGGCGTGGCCATCGATCCGGGCGAGGCGGGCGGGACCGTCGGCGGCTACGTCGTCGATCGGCCGATGCGGCTGCGCGACGCGCTGGCGCCTTTGACCGAGGCCTTCGCCCTGGATCCCGTCGAGCGTGGCGATCACGTGAAGATGCTGGCGCGCTCGGGCGTCGCTGCGGCGACCTTGACCGAGGACGACCTGGCGCTGCCCGACGACGGGCCGGGCGAGACGGAGACCCGCACGCTCGACCCGGCCGTCGAGGCTCTGCGCCTGCGGTTCCTGGACGCAGCGCGCGATTATCAGGTCGGGGCGCTGGTCGTGCGGCGCGAGGCCGGGCAGGGGACCCGCGACGCCGACGCGCCGATCGCCCTGGCCGCCGCCGAAGCCGAGGCCGTCGCCCACCGGATGTTGGCCGCCGACGCGGCGGCGCGGCGGACGCGGATCGTACATCTGTCGCCCTCGGCGGCGCTGCGGCTCGAGGCCGGCGACCGTCTGGCCGTGGACGGCGCGACCTGGCGGGTGCAGCGGCTCGATCTCGACGAGCAGCCTCGCGCCACCCTGGTCCCGACCCTGGCCGAGATCGGCGTGGGCAAAGGCCTGGACTGGAGCCCGGCCCCGCCGCGCGATCCGCCCGCGCCGCCGGTGCTGCACGTGCTGGACCTGCCGGCCGACAGCGGCCTGACCGACGATCCTCGGCCCCTGGTCGCGGCGGCGTGCGAACCATGGCGGTCGTTGGAGGTCCATGCCGGCGCCGGGATCGACACGCTGAAGGTCCGCGCCCGCGTCGCCAGCCCGGCCACCCTGGGCGAGACCCTGTCCGACCTGCCGCCGGCCTCGCCGCACCGCCTCGACAGCGCGGGCGCGCTGACCGTGCGGCTGGAGGGCCGGAGCCTGGCCGCCGCGCCGCTGGCCGCCGTGCTGGCCGGCGACAACGCCCTGGCCGTCCGCGCCCCGTCCGGCGATTGGGAGGTCATCGCCTTCCAGGCCGCCGAGCTGGTCGCGCCGGACACCTGGCGGCTGTCGGGTCTGTTGCGGGGCCAGCGCGACGGCGCGGCGAGTGAAACCCCGATCCCCGCCGGCGCGCCGGTCGTCCTGCTGGACGAGGCGGTGGTGCGGATGGACGTCGCCGCCTTCGAGCGCGGGACGCCGCTGATCGTCCGCGCCGCCTCGGCGGGTGGTCCGCCGTCCGGTCCGGCGATGACGCAGATCGCCACGACCTGGACCGGCCGCGGCCTGCGTCCGCTGGCCCCGGCCCACCTGCGCGCCCATCGGATCGGTGGCGACCTGCACGTCGCGTGGATCCGCCGCGCCCGTCTCGGCGGCGATGCCTGGGAGGGCGAGGTGCCGCTGGCGGAGGGCGTCGAGCGCTATCGCGTCCGCGTGCTGGACGGCGAGGTTCTGATCAACGAGGCCGAGGTCGCCCAGCCGTCCTTCGTCCTTCCATCCGCGCCGCCTGCGGTCCGGATCGAGGTCGCCCAGGGCTCGTCGCTTTACGGCTGGGGCGTCCCTGCGACGACAGGCCTGTGGTAAATTAGCCACATAGGGCCTTGCGCGCCGCTCTGGACGTTCTAGATGGAGGGCGGTACCGAACCTCCCCCCGTCTTGGGCCCACTTGACCTAGAGGACACTCCTTGGCGCGCGACCCCTATCAGGAACTCGGCGTTTCCCGCACCGCCACGGCGGACGAGATCCGCAAGGCGTTCCGCAAGCTCGCCAAGCAGTATCACCCGGACACCAATCCGGGGGACAAGAAGGCGGAAGACAAGTTCAAGCAGGTCAGCGCCGCCTTCGACATCGTCGGCGACGCCGAGAAGCGCAAGAAGTTCGACCTGGGCCAGATCGACGCCGACGGTCGCGAGACCATGCGCGGCTTCGGCGGCCAGCCGGGCAACGGCCCCTTCAACGCCGGCGGCTTCGGCCAGGGCGGCTTCCACCGCGAACAGGGGCCGGAGATCGATCTCTCGGACCTGTTCGGCGGCATGTTCGGCCAAGGGGGCGCGCGCGGCCCGTTCGGCGGCGGCGGCCAGGCCGGCGGCGGCTTCTCGGCCAAGGGCGCGGACATCAAGGCCCGCCTCGACATCGACCTGGAAGAGGCGATCAAGGGCGGCAAGAAGCGCGTGGCCTTCTCGGACGGCCGCACGATCGACGTCACCATCCCGACCGGCGCCCAGGAAGGCCAGACCCTGCGCCTGAAGGGCCAGGGCAGTCCCGGCCGTGGCGGCCAGGGCGACGCCCTGATCGAGCTGTCGATCAAGCCGCACCCGATCTACCGCCGCGAGGGCGAGGCCCTGGTCATGGACCTGCCGATCTCGATCCCCGACGCGGTCCTGGGCGGCAAGATCGAAGCCCCGACCCCGGACGGCAACGTCATGCTGAACGTGCCCAAGGGCAGCAACAGCGGCCAGACGCTGCGTCTGAAAGGCCGCGGCATGCCCGACGCCAAGGGCAAACGCGGCGACCTCCTGGCGAGGCTGGTCGTGACCCTGCCGGAAACGGTGGAAGAAGACCTCGAAAAGTTCGCCCAGGCCTGGCGCGATCAGAAACCGTACACGCCGAAGCGGAAGTAGGGCGGTTATCGCGACGCCATGTGTCGACATTTGTTGACACATGGGCAACTCGGTCCGATCCTGCCGGTCGAGGAGATCGGCCATGCAGGTCATCGTGAAGAAGTGGGGCAACAGCGCCTCGGTCCGTATCCCTGCCCGGGTAATGGCGGCTGCCGACATCAGCATCGATCAGGCTGTCGACGTGCGCGAAGAGAACGGCCGCATCATCATCGAGCCGGTCCGCGCGCCGGAATACGATCTCAATGCGATGCTCGCCGAGATGGAGCCGGAGACCTTCCATGAGGATGTCGACTTCGGCGGTCCTGTCGGCAAGGAATTCTGGTGAGCGGCCGCTATGTCCCGGACGCGGGCGATATCGTCTGGCTGCAGTTCGATCCGCAGGCGGGTCACGAGCAGGCTGGCCATCGCCCGGCGCTGGTGCTTTCGCCAGCGGCCTATAACGGCCGGCGCGGCATGATGCTGTGTTGTCCGATGACCAGCCGCATCAAGGGCTATGTGTTCGAGGTCGTCGTGCCTGGAGACGCGCCTAGCGCCGTCCTGGCGGATCAGATCAAGAGCGTCGACTGGGTCGCGCGCCGCGCAGAACGCAAAGGCGTCGCTCCGATTGGCGTGCTCGCCGAGACCCGCGCCAAGCTCAAGGCGTTGCTGGGTGTCTGATCGCGACGCGACCGCCAGCGCCCGAACGCGGCCATTCCGTTCGCTCCAAGCTTGTCCGGTCGTGACAGAACGTCGCAGCCCGTTCATAACCCGGGCGTTCAGTCTCCATTCAGCCGCGATCCCTTAGACCGGAGAGCATGAAAACGATCCGCGCCATCATCGCCGCCGCCGCGCTGGCCGCCGCCCTTCCGGGCGTCGCCTCGGCGCAGCGTCATGACCGAGGTCCCGACAGCCTGGGCGCCGACTGGCGCGCGCAGTCGGACCAGGCGCGGGGCGGCGTGCAGTCGGGCCAGCTGGTGCCGCTGTCGCGGGTGATCGACATGATCGGTCGTCGCGTGCCGGGCCGTGTGCTGGACGCCGGGCTGGAAGGCTCGAACTATCGCGTGCGCTGGGCCACCGCCGACGGCCGCCGCATCGACTTCATCGTCGACGCCCGCACCGGCCAGATCCTGAGCGGCGGCTAATACGGTTTAGGAGCTTCCATGCGTATCCTGCTCGTCGAGGACGATCCCGACCTGTCGCGCCAGCTGAAGCTGACCCTGGGCGACGCCGGCTATGCCGTCGACCACGCTCCGGACGGCGAGGAAGCCCAGTACCTGGGCGAGAACGAGCCCTATGACGCGGTGATCCTCGACCTCGGTCTGCCCAAGGTGGACGGGGTGTCGGTGCTGGAGCGCTGGCGCCGGGGCAACATCGCCACGCCGGTGCTGATCCTGACCGCGCGCGGCGCCTGGAGCGACAAGGTCGCCGGCTTCGACGCCGGGGCCGACGATTATCTGGCCAAGCCGTTCCACACCGAGGAGCTTCTCGCTCGTCTCCGCGCGCTGCTGCGCCGCTCGGCCGGCCACGCAGCGCCGTCGCTGTCGTGCGGCGCGCTGCGCCTGGACCCGCGCGCCGCCCGCGCCAGCGTCAATGGCGAGCCGCTGCGCCTGACCTCGCTGGAATACCGCCTGCTGCACTACATGATGATGCACCAGGGCCGGGTGATCGGCCGCACCGAGCTGGTCGAGCACTTGTACGACCAGGACTTCGACCGGGACAGCAACACCATCGAGGTGTTCATCGGGCGCCTGCGCAAGAAGCTGGGCGCCGACCGGATCGAGACCGTGCGCGGCCTGGGCTATCGCCTGGCCCCGCTGCCGGGCGAAGAGACGGCCTAGCTCTTTGCTGGACCTGCGTCGCCGTTCGCTGGTCCGCCGCCTGGTCCTGATCGCCGGGATCTGGACCCTGCTGGTCGTGCTGATCGCGGGGGTCTTCCTGACCGCCCAGTTCCGCAGCGCCGCCATCCGCCGCTTCGACCAGTCGCTGGCGGTGCTGACCGACGACCTCTATGCCGGCTCGACCGTCGAGGACGGCCAGCTGCGCGCGCCGGTGCTGACCGACATCCGCGCCACGCGGGCCTATTCGGGCCGCTACTGGGTGATCCTGGACAAGTCGCTGGACGGGGCGATGAAGCCGGTCGAGCGCTCGCGCTCGCTGTTCGACAGCGACCTGATGCTGTCGTCCAAGCAGATCGACCAGCTGGACGCCGCCCCGGGCCAGACCCAGTATTTCAACATGCGCGGGCCGCAGGACAAGCCGCTGCGCGCCGCCGCCATCCTGGCCCGCCTGCCGGGCTATGCCGACCCGGTGGTGTTCCTGGCCGCCGAGGACCGCACGCCGATCGACGCCGACGCCGATCGCTTCGCCCGCATCACCGCCTTCGCCCTGCTGATCCTGGGCGGCGGCCTGATCCTGGGCATGGTGGTGCAGGTGCGCTTCGGCCTGCAGCCGCTGTTCCGTCTGCGCCGCGAGGTGGCTTCGGTGCGCCGGGGCAAGGCCGAGCGGCTGGAGGGAATCTATCCCGTCGAGCTGGAGCCGCTGGCCGTCGAGCTGAACGCCCTCTTGACCCACAACCAGGAGGTCGTCGAGCGCCAGCGCACCCACGTCGGCAACCTGGCCCACGCCCTGAAGACGCCGCTGTCGGTGATGCTGACCGAGGCCTCCCAGCAGCCGGGTCAGCTGGCCGAGGTGGTCGAGCGCCAGGCCCAGACCATGCGCGAGCAGGTCGACCACCACCTGCGCCGGGCCCGCGCCGCCGCCCGCTCCCAGACCTCGGGAGAGCGCACGCCCGTCGAGCCGATCCTGGACGAGCTGGCCGTGACGCTGGAGCGGATCTTCCAGGACAAGGGTGTCGAGATCGACTGGCGCTGCCCCGAGGACCTGGCCTTCCAGGGCGAGAAGCAGGACTTCATGGAGCTGGCCGGCAACGTGATGGAAAACGCCGGCAAGTGGTGCAAGGGCCGCATCCGGGTGGAGGCGACGCCGACGGGCGAAGCGCGCATGACCGTGACCGTCGACGACGATGGTCCGGGCCTGCCGCCGGAAGAGCGCGCCCAGGCGCTGAAGCGCGGCCAGCGGCTTGACGAGAACGCCCCCGGATCGGGGTTGGGCCTGTCCATCGTCGATGAATTGACCCGCGCCTATGGCGGATCGGTCCAGCTTGGTGAATCCCCGATGGGCGGATTGCGTGTGGTTCTCGACCTTCCGAGGGCCGAAACGTAACTTCCGGTTGCGCTCAATTGTCACAGAACGGGGTTTGGCCGGCCTTCGACACCGGTGACTTAAACTTCTGGTAGATAACGGCTTTTCCAGCCGCGACATCCTGTTGCGGACCGCGTGAATTTTACACGATTTCGGAAATCCTTAACCTCGTTACGAACATGGTTGACGCTTGTCGGAATCACTCTTCCGACACGGGGGACCATGGGCACGATCGCCGCGCATAAATTGCAGATCATCCGGACGCTGGTGGAAACCGCTCCGGACGCGGCGCTGCGCAGCCTGGAGCTGGCCCTGTCCAGCGCCGGGGCCACCGGTTCGCTGGCCGCCGTGCGCGGCCTGGTCGAGGACGAGACCGCGAGCCGCTTCGTCCGCAACAACATCCTCAGCCCCATCGTGCCGCTGTGCGCCAAGCGCCGCGACGGGCAGATTCAGTTCCCCTCGGCCGTGCTGCCGCGCCTGTGGCGGGCCCTGAAGTCGGTGGCCCCCTCGCGCGTCGAGGAAGCCGCCGCCAAGTGTAATCCGTGGGACCTCGAGACGGGCGTGCCCGAGGTGTTCGACGATCTGTGCAAGACCGCCGCAGCGGGCCTGCGCGACGCCGAGAACGGGGCCTTCGACAGCGTCCGCTCGCTGTGCGATCCCGAACAGCTGGCCCTGTGCCTGCAGCTGTCGGCCATCACCCGCTCGTGCCTGCCCAAGCTGTCGGAATGGATCAGCCGCATGTCGGAAGAGCGCGCGGCCGCCGCGCGCCTGGCCTATCGCGACGCCTGCCGGATCAGCGACGACGCGGGTCCCCTGATGCTGGACATCCTGTCGGCCCACCTGCCGGACGACTGGCGCATCCTGCGCGTGATCTCGGCGGTCATGGACCGGCCCAGCGACCGTTATCTGGCCTCGTCGGAGGTCAAGCAATTCGGCGAGCGCGTGCTGGCCGAGATCGACGCCTCGATCATCCAGATCGAGACCTTCAACTTCTCGGACGGCGAACGGGTCGGCCGCGAGGCGGCCCAGGTCGCCCACCGCGTTCAGCTGCAGATCGTCGAGTTCCAGCAGTCGGTCGACGTCGCCAAGGACGGCCCGTGGGGCAAGCGCCTGGCGCGCCACAAGCAGCAGATGGCCAAGGTGTGCGAACAGCGCATGGACCAGGCCGACAAGACGCTGGAAGCGGCCCTGCCGCTGCGGTCGCTGTCGATGATGTCCAAGAAGGGCAGCAAGGGCGCGGCCAAGCTGACCGACGAGCCGGACGAGGCGCTGATCCGCCGGGCGCAGTCCGCTCTCGCGTTCATCGCCGAGCTGCGCGCGTGCGCCGACAAGGCCGGCTATGGCACGTCTCGCAACAAGGTCCTCGAGAAGCTCAACAGCCGTCTGGACCCCTATATCGAGGACGTCCTGCACGTGGCCCGCACGGGCGACGGCGGCGACTCGGGCCTGGCCGTGAAGTACCTGGACGTGGCGGCCGGCTTCATCGCCTACACGCGGGATGACAAGACCGCCGAGATCGTCCGCCGGCGGGCCGCGGCGGCGATCGCGGCCTAGGGTTTGTTCCCTTTTTGTTTGCATTTGGCGCGAGGGCGCGTCTAGGCTGTGTCTTGCGATGGGGCGACTTCGAGAGCACATCTATGGACATGACGCGCGAAGAACTGGACGCGAAGCTGGAGGCGTTGGAAGCCCGCTCGGACGCCAAGTTCGAGCGCATGTTCGCGCACATGCAGACGGCGCATGCTGACTTTCGCTCGGAGTTGCGCGCCGACCTTCAGGCGTCCCACGCTGGGCTGTCCGCCAAGATCGACGCGCTGGCGGCCAGGTCGGTCGACAAGGTCACGGCAGTAGGGATGCTGATCGGCGCGATCGCCCTGATCTTCTCGATGATCGCCTTCGGCGGCGACCAGTTCGGTGCGGGTCGTGAGGTCGGCGTGGCGATCGCGGCGCTGGATGCGAAGATCGATCGCTTGCAAGCCAATCAGCCGGCGCTCGCAGCAACGCCGGCGCCGTCATCGCCAGCAGCGGCGCCAAAGGCCGTGGACGTTCGGAAATAGCCTGCAAAGCCTTCGAGGCCGTTCAAGGGCTCTGAGGTTGATGGCTCGAGAACCGCCCGGACCCACTTAAGCGCTTTTTCCGCTAACGGCGGGCGTGGGAACAGGCTAACACGCCGCCATGATCGCTTTCTGGATCGCTGCGGCGGGGCTGTCGGCCGCGACGGCGGGGCTGGTGCTGCGGGGCGCGGCGCGGGCTCGGCCCGTCGACGACGCCCAGGCCCGGCTGGAGCCGCATCGTCGCCGTCTGGCCGAGGTCGAGCGCCTGGCCCTCGACGGCCTGCTGGCTGAAACCGAACTCAAGGCCGCCCGCGCCGAGGCCGGGCGGGGCCTGCTGGCCGCCGCCGACCAGACCGAGGTGTGGGAACGCGACGGCGCTGGCCCGCGCAAGGCCGTGGTGCTCGGCATCGGCGCGGCCTGTGTCGCCGCCGCCGGCCTCTATCTCACCCTGGGCAAGCCCGAGATGGCCGACCAGCCCTACGCCCAGCGCGTGGCCGCGTGGAAGGCCGCCGATCCGGCGACGCTGGAGCCCGAGAAGATCGCCGCCGTGCTGGAAGGCGTCGCGGCCGAGCGGCCGAGCGACCCCGAGCCGCTGGTGTTCCTGGCCAAGGCCCGCGCCGCCGCCGGCGACCTGCCCGGCGCCGAGGCCGCCCTGCGCAAGGCCGTTCGCCTGGCCCCCAAGCGCGCCGACCTCTGGAGCCTGCTGGGCGAGACCTTCGTCATGGAGGCCAAGGGACAGGTGGGCGCCGACGCCAAGCTGGCCTTCACCGAGGCGCTGAAGGTCGCGCCGAACGACATCCGCGCTCGCTACTATATCGGTCGCGGCAAGGTGGCCGACGGCGACGTGGCCGGCGGTCTCGCCGACTGGCGGGCCCTGGTGGCCAGCCTGCCGGCCAACGATCCGGGCCGCGCGGCCTTGGGCCAGGAGATCGCCCAGGTCGAGGCCAGCGGCCGCCTGCCCAGCGACCAGCCGGCCGCCGACGCCAATCCGCAGGTCCAGGGCATGATCGCCGGCATGGTCGAGGGCCTGGCCGCGCGCCTGGCCCAGACGCCGGACGACACCGACGGCTGGGTGCGCCTGGTCCGCGCCTATGCCGTGCTGGGCGAGACCGCCAAGCGCGACGCGGCGCTGGCTTCGGCCTCGGCTCGCTTCAAGGACCAGCCCAAGGTGCTGTCGGCCCTGCGCCAGGCCGCCGACACGCCTCCGCAGAAGATCGCCCCATGAGTTTCTGGCCGAAATCACGCAAGGCGCGCCGTCGCCTGACCATCCTGCTGGCCGTCGCGCCGGTGCTGGCCCTGGCCGTGGGTCTGGCCCTGTTCGGCCTGCGCGACAGCATCTCGCTGTTCTACACCCCGGCCCAGGCCCAGGAGGCGCATGTCGCCCCCGGCCGCAAGGTGCAGCTGGGCGGCCTGGTGCAGCACGGCAGCGTGGTCAAGCATCCCGGCGGCGACGTCGAGTTCGTGGTCGCCGACCAAAAGGCCACGGCCAAGGTCAGCTATCACGGCGACCTGCCGGACCTGTTCCGTGAAGGGCAGGGGATCGTCGCCGAGGGGACCTTCGACGAGCGCGGTGTCTTCGTCGCCAAGCAGGTGCTGGCCAAGCACGACGAACGCTACATGCCCCGCGACGTCGCCAAGGCGCTGAAAAAGCAGGGCGAGTGGCGCGGCGAGGGGGCGGCTGCTCCTAGCTACGACTCCAAGGCCTACGGAAAGCCGCCCTCTGGGAAGGGGGGCGCATGATCGTCGAACTGGGCAGCTTCGCCCTGATCCTGTCGCTGATGCTGTCGGTCGCCCAGACCGGTCTGTCGGCCGTCGGCGGCGCTCGCCGATCGCCGGTGCTGGCCGGAGCCGGACGCGGCGCGGCGGTGGCGACGTTCGTCGCCGTGGCCGTGGCCTTCGCGGCGCTGATCCACGCCTTCGTGGTCTCGGACTTCTCGGTCGCCAACGTGGCGGCCAACTCGCACACCGCCAAGCCGCTGCTCTACAAGGTGGCCGGGGCCTGGGGCAGCCACGAGGGCTCGATGCTGCTGTGGTGCCTGGTGCTGACCGGCTACGGCGCGGCGATGGCCTTCTTCGGCGACAGCCTGCCGCCGCGCTTGCGGGCCTACGCCATCGCCATCCAGGGCGCGCTGGGCGTGATGTTCCTGGCCTACACCGTGTTCGCCTCGAACCCTCTGGAGCGGCTGGTCGAGGTCCCCGTCGAGGGGCGCTCGCTCAATCCGCTGCTGCAGGACTGGGCGCTCGCGGTGCACCCGCCGTTCCTCTACAGCGGCTATGTCGGCTTCTCGGTGGTCTATTCGCTGTCGCTGGCGGCGCTGATCGAGGGGCGGATCGACGCGGCCTGGGCCCGCTGGGTGCGGCCCTGGACGCTAGCGGCCTGGAGCCTGCTGACCGTCGGCATCACGCTGGGCGCCTTCTGGGCCTATTACGAACTCGGCTGGGGCGGCTGGTGGTTCTGGGACCCGGTCGAGAACGCCAGCTTCATGCCGTGGCTGATCGGCGCGGCCCTGCTGCACTCGGCCATCGTCACCGAGCGGCGCGGGGCGCTGCCGGGCTGGACGGCGTTCCTGGCCCTGGCGGCCTTCACCTTCTCGATGCTGGGCGCCTTCCTGGTGCGCTCGGGCGTGCTGACCAGCGTCCACGCCTTCGCCGTCGATCCCACGCGCGGCGTGCTGCTGCTGATCATGATGGGCGTCGCGGCCGGCGCCGGTTTCCTGCTCTTTGGCCTGCGCGCCGGCAGCCTCAATCCCGGCGGCCAGTTCCGTCCGGTGAGCCGCGAGAGCGCCATCGTGCTCAACAACATCCTGTTGTCGACGGCGACGGCGGTGGTGCTGCTGGGCACGCTGTATCCGCTGATCCGCGAGGCCATGGACGGCGAGGCCGTCTCGGTGGGGACGCCGTTCTTCAACCTGACCTTCGTGCCGCTGATGGTCCTGGCCTTCTGCGTCCTGCCCGCCGGACCGCTGCTGGCCTGGAAGCGCGGCGACGCCAAGGGCGTGGCCCGCAAGCTGTGGATCGTGCTGGCCGTCGCCGCCGCGCTGGGCCTCGTCGCCTACGGGATCGTGCAGCCGCGCAAGGCCTTGGCCAGCGCCGGTCTCGCCCTCGGCTTCTGGCTGCTGGGCGGCGCGTTGCTGGAGATGGCCGAGCGCCTGAAGCTGTTCCGCGCCTCCGCCGCCGAGAGCGCTCGCCGCGCCAAGGGCCTGCCACGCGGCGCCTGGGGCACGACCCTGGCCCACGCGGGCCTGGGCGTCTTCGTGCTGGGCGCGTCGTTCGAGACCGCCTGGCGTGTCGAGGCCGCTCAAGCGCTGAGCCTCAACGACAGCCACGCCCTGGGCGCCTACACCCTGACCCTGACCGATGTCGGCACGGTCGAGGGGCCGAACTACCTGGCCGAGCGCGGGATCGTGAAGGTCATCAACAAGGCCGGCGTGGAGGTCTGTCGCGCCGAGCCCGAGCGCCGCTTCTATCCGACCGGGGGCCAGACCACTTCGGAGGTCGCGATCTGCCCCCGCGCGCTGGACGACATCTATGTCGTGCTGGGCGAGCGCCGGGCGGGCGAGGGCGGCAAGCCGGCGTGGCTGGTCCGCGCCTATGTGAACCCGTGGGTGCGGCTGATCTTCCTGGGCCCGCTGATCATGGCCCTGGGCGGCGTGGTGTCCCTGTCCGACCGCCGGGTGCGCCTGGGCGTTGGCCGCCGCGCGCGGGAGACCGCCGCGTGAGCCGCGTCCGCGCCCTGCTGGTGGCCCTGGCCGCCGTCGCCCTGATGGGCAGTGCGTCCGAGCCGAGCGAGCGCCTGAACGATCCGACCCAGGAAGCCCGCGCCCGCGTCCTGTTCAAGGAAGTCCGCTGCCTGGTCTGCCAAAACGAGTCGATCGACGATTCCGAGGCCCAACTGGCCGGCGACCTGCGGCGAATTGTCCGTGAGCAGGTCAAGGCGGGTCGCAGCGATGGCGAGATCCGCACGTTCCTTGTGCAGCGCTATGGCGAATTCGTGCTGCTGAAGCCGCGCTTCTCGGCGGGCAACGCCGCGCTGTGGCTAGCCCCGGTGGGGGTTCTGCTGGTCGGCGGGGTGCTGATGGTCGGTCTTCTGCGCCGTCGCGAGGCGACCGAGACCGAGCTTTCACAGGAAGAAGAAGACCGCGTCGCCAGATTGCTTCAAGACGATTGACACGATTGCGCCGAAATGGAGCCGCATGAAGCGAGCTCCAATGACGTAAAGGTAATTCGAGAACCATTGCACCTTTCGCCGTCACGGCTAGGTTCTCAGGTCCAACGTGACCGCGCGTAGGACGCGCGGGTGAGGAAAGCAGAGAATGACCGCTAGGAAGTCGGGTTTCGTTGTGGGCGCCATCGCTGGCGCGGGCGTGGCTTGCGCCGCTCTGGCTGGCGTGGGCATGCGCATGGGAACGGCCTCGGCCGAAGCGCCCGCCGCGCGTCCGGTCGTGTCGGGTGCGCCGGCCTTCGCGCCGCCGCCGGGCGCGCCGATGTCGTTCGCCGACATCTTCGAGAAGGTGTCGCCCGCCGTCGTCCAGATCAACGTGACCTCCAAGGCCTCGCCGCAGGCGCTGCGCATCCCGGGCCTGGAAGGCTTCGACATCGTGCCGCGCGGCCAGCAGAAGGGTAAGCCGGGCCAAGGCCAGGAAGACGGTGACGGCGACACGCCGGCCACGCCGAAGCAGCAGTCGGCCGGTTCGGGCTTCTTCATCTCGGCCGACGGCTACATCGTCACCAACAACCACGTCGTGGCCGACGCCGACGACATCCAGGTGGTGCTGAAGGACGGCCGCGAGCTGAAGGCCACCCTGGTCGGCCGCGACGAAGGCACCGACCTGGCGGTCATCAAGGTCATCGACCCGAAGGCCAAGGGCGCGGACTTCCCGTATGTGAACTTCGAGAACCAGGCCAAGCCGCGCGTCGGCGACTGGGTCATCACCATCGGCAACCCGTTCGGCCTGGGCGGCACCGCCACGGCGGGCATCATCTCGGCCTATAACCGCGACCTGGGCGACAACACCTCGTCGTTCGTCAACTACATCCAGATCGACGCGCCCATCAACCGGGGCAACTCGGGCGGTCCGTCGTTCGACATCTATGGCCGCGTGATCGGCGTCAACAGCGCCATCTACTCGCCGTCGGGCGGCTCGGTCGGCATCGGCTTCGCGATTCCCGCGGACATCGCCGAAGCCACCGCCAAGCAGCTGATCTCGGGCGGCAAGGTCGTTCGCGGCTATATCGGCGTCACCATCCAGGACTTCAGCGCCGAGTCGGCCGAGGCCCTGGGTCTGAAGGACGTGAAGGGCGCGATCGTCGCCGAGCTGGTCCCGGGCGGTCCCGCCGCCAAGGCCGGCCTGCTGCCGGACGACATCCTGACCGGCGTCAACGGCGTGACCATCGCCAACCGCTCGGAACTGACCCGCGAAGTGGCCAAGGCCCGTCCGGGCGAGAGCATCAAGATGTCGATCATCCGCGACGGCAAGCCGCGCGTGGTGGACGTCAAGTCGGGCACCCGTCCGGCCGAGAACGCTCTGGGCATCAACGACGACGATGACGACAAGGACGGCGGCGCCGCCCCGACCCCGGACAAGCCCGTCACCCAGAAGATCGACGCCCTGGGCCTGACCCTGGGTCCGATCGACCCGGCCTCGCGTCAGACCTACAAGATCGACAGCGAGATCAAGGGCCTGCTGGTCACCGGCGTGAAGGGCGACAGCGACGCCGGCGAGAAGGGTCTGGCCAAGGGCGACGTGCTCTCGACCATCAACGGCCTGCAGGTGAACAGCACGACCGACGTGACCAACGCCGTGGCCTCGGCCAAGAAGGCCGGTCGCAACAGCGTGCTGGTCAAGATCATCCGCCAGAACCGCCCGGTCTTCGTTCCGCTGAAGATCGCGCCGTAGAAGCCTGGAAGGCTTCTACGAATGTGATGGCGAGCCTGCTTATCCTGATCGGCTTAAGTAAGCCGATCAGGACAGGCTCTAAGCTGACGACTGATCGCTGAACGACAGAGCCCCGCTCCGGACACCGGAGCGGGGCTTTTTCTGTCCAAGGTTTAAGTTACGCGGGTCGCCGAAACGGCTATCAACCTCACAACTGTCGCGCGATGCGCGGAATCGGGGGAACGTCACCCGTTCCACCGCTGTGCTCGCGCATGAGGGGCTCTGACGATGCGTATTCTGATTATCGAGGACGACCTGGAAGCCGCCGCCGCCATGGCGCACGGCTTGAAGGAGGCCGGCTACGGCGTCGAGCACATGCCTGACGGCGAGGCCGGTCTGGCCGAGGCCCAGAAGGGCGGCTTTGACGTGCTGGTGGTCGATCGCATGATGCCCAAGATGGACGGCGTCACCGTGGTCGAGACCCTGCGCCGCGAAGGCGACCAGACGCCGGTGCTGTTCCTGTCGGCCCTGGGCGAGGTCAATGACCGCGTGGTGGGCCTGAAGGCGGGCGCCGACGACTACCTGGTCAAGCCGTACGCCTTCCCCGAGTTGATCGCCCGCGTCGAGGCCCTGTCGCGCCGCCGCGAGACCGGCGCCGTCGCCACGACCCTGAAGGTCGGCGAGCTGGAGATGAACCTGATCAACCGGACGGTCCATCGCCAGGGCAAGGAGATCGATCTCCAGCCCCGCGAATTCCAGCTCTTGGAATTCATGATGCGCCACGCCGGCCAGTCGGTGACCCGCACCATGCTGCTGGAGAAGGTCTGGGAATACCACTTCGACCCGCAGACCAACGTCATCGACGTCCACATCTCGCGCTTGCGCTCGAAGATCGATAAGGGCTTCGACCGGGCCATGCTGCAGACCGTGCGCGGCGCGGGCTACCGGCTCGATCCGTAGGCGTCGCGGCGAGGGCGTGGTAGGATCAGACCATGAACAAGCCTGCCAAGCCCGAGGCTGAAGATCTGGAACCGGTCGGTGACGGCTTGGGTCCTATCCCGACCGAAGCCGAGATGGATGCCTGGTACGAGGGCAACCGCGAGGTCATCGGCGAGCTGATCGAGGAAGCGTTCGCTGAGACCGAACCTCCGACGCCTTGGAGTCCTGAAGAGATCATGGCCGAGGTGCGTGAACGGCTCCGCAAGGAAGGCCGTTAGCGCTCGGAATGGCGGGGGGCGAGGTCAAGTACAGCGCCAAAGCGCGAAACGACTTCGTTCGGCTGGCGCTCTGGATCGCCGCGGACAGCGGCGAGGAGCGCGCCCAAGACGTGGTCGACCGGATCACCACGACGCTTGAGCGGCTGGCGCGCCGCCCTCGGCTCGGCTGGCGGGACGCGACGATGCGGAGAGAACCGCACGTGTTCAGCGTCCGGCCTTGGAAGATCATCTACCGGCCGCTGCCCGACGGGAGTGGCATCCACGTTGTCCGTATCCTCGACAGCCGCCAGGACCTCTCGGCGCTGCTCGGCAAGAAGACCTAGAGCCCATGCGTCTGCCGCGCCTTCTCCGCACCACGCCGTTCCGGCTGACCCTGCTGTTCCTGGCCCTGTTCGCGGCGGCCGCTAGCGCCTTCCTGGGCTATATCTACGTGGCGACGGCGGGCGAGGTGAACCGCCGCGCCCAGGCCGAGATCAGCCGCGAGTTCGAGAGCCTGGAGGCGGCCTATCGCCAGGGCGGCGTCGACGCCCTGAACCAGACCATCGTCGAGCGGGCGACGGGCGAGAAGCCGTTCCTCTATTTCCTGGCCGACAAGGCCGGCAAGCGCATCTCGGGCTCGATAGAGGAGTCGCCGGTCAGCGACTTCACCGGCGACGGCCCGACTTGGGCCAGTTTCAAGGTCACCGAGACCGACCTGGACGGAGCCGAGGTCAAGGCCGCCGCGCGTGGCGTGCAGCAGCGGCTGGACCACGGCGAGATCCTGTTCGTCGGGGCCGATGTCGACGCCTCGGAAGCCTATGTCCGCAAGATCGTCCGGGCCCTGTGGGGCGCGGGGGCGCTGGTCATCCTGCTGGGCATGGCCGGCGGCGTCCTGATCAGCCGCAATGTCAGCCGCTCGATGCAGGGGCTGGTGGACGTGGTCAACGACGTGCGCGCCGGCGACCTGCACGCCCGCGCCCGGGTGCGTGGCACGCGCGACGAGTATGACGAGCTGGCCGAGGGCCTGAACGACATGCTCGACCGCATCGAGCGCCTGATGGGCGGCCTGCGCCACGCCGGCGACGCCATCGCCCACGACCTGCGCTCGCCGCTCACCCGCCTGCGGGCGCGCATGGAGGTCGCCCTGATCGACGCCGAGAACGGCAAGGGTGATCCGGTGGCGGCGCTGGAGACGGCGCTGCAGGACGCCGACGGCGTGCTGAAGACCTTCAACGCCGTGCTGGCCATCGCTCGCCTGCAGGCCGCCGGCTCGGCTCCGGACCAGCGCAATTTCGACGCCTCGGAACTGGCCTCCGACATGGCCGAGCTCTACGAGTTCTCGTGCGAGGACAAGGGCCTGGACTTCAAGGCCGAGATCACGCCGGCCCTGACCATCAAGGGCAACCGCGAGTTCCTGGCCCAGGCGCTGGCCAACATCCTCGACAACGCCATCAAGTACACGCCGGAAGGCGGGGCGATCATGCTGCGCGCGCGGCGCACCTCGTCGGGCGAACTGGAGTTCTCGGTCACCGACACCGGCCCCGGCGTGCCCGAGGCCGACCGTCCCCGCGTGGTCCAGCGCTTCGTGCGCCTGGAGAACAGCCGCAGCGAGCCGGGCGCGGGCCTTGGCCTGTCGCTGGTCAGCGCCGTGGCGGTGTCGCACGGCGGCCGGCTGGAGCTGGCCGAGGGGCCGGGCGAATACAACGGCATGGGTCCGGGGCTTCGCGTAGCCCTGGTGCTGCCGCGGGTGGAATAGCTTCAGCCAGGGGAGGCTTCGATGGATCGCCGCCAGTTTCTCGCCGGATCGCTGGCGCTCGCGCCCGGCGTGGCCTTCGCCCAGTATCAGACCCAGACCCAACCCGCTCCGCCGCCGTTCCCGCCCGTCGACGCCAAGAGCGTCTGGCTGGTCGGCGACAGCGCGCCGCCGGATGCGGTCCGCACCGCCACGCGCCTGGCCGAGCTGGTCCAGAAGGGCAAGCCGCGTGACGGTTATCTGGCCGGCGGCGCCGTCACCGAGCTGGAGCAGCGCTTCGCCGCCCTGCTGGGCAAGGAGGACTGCGCTTTCCTGCCGACGGGCACCCTGGCCAACCATGTCGCCGTGCGCATCCTGGCCGGCGACGCCACGCGGGTCATCGTCCAGCACGAGAGCCACCTCTATCGCGACGAGAGCGATGCGACCCAACTGCTGTCGGGCCTGAACCTCGTGAACCTGGCCCCCGGCCGCGCCGGTCCGTCGCTGGACGAGATCAAGGCCGTCATCGACGAGGCCGAGAACGGGCCGTACCCTTTGCGCATCGGCGCGATCTCGCTGGAGAGCCCGGTGCGCCGCGCCCATGGCGAACTGTTGCCGCTGTCCGATCTGGCCGCGATCTCGGCCTACGCCAAGTCGAAGGCCATCCGGATGCACCTGGACGGCGCGCGGCTGCTGCTGGCTCCGCCCAGCTATGACGCAGCCGGCGCGGCGGCGCTGTTCGATACGGTCTATGTCTCGCTCTACAAGTATCTGGACGCGCCGTTCGGGGCGGTGCTGGCGGGGAGCAAGGCCGACATCGCCAAGGCCCGGGCCCTGCGCCACCAGTTCGGCGGGACGATCTATCAGGGCTGGGAGAGCGCGGTGCTGGCCCTGGCGGCGCTGGACGACTTCCAGGCCCGTCAGAAGGCCGCCTTCGCCACCGCCGACCAGGTGTTCGCCGCGCTGGACAAGGCGGGCGCCGCCAAGCTGAAGCCCGCGCCGAGCGCCTCGAACATCCGCCAGCTGGTGGTGAAGCCCAAGGTCGCGGAAGGCCTCTTCGACCGGACGCGCGTGGCCGGCGTGCGCCTGCCCAAGCCCGACAAGGACGGGGTGGTCGAGTTCTGGGTCAACGACACGATCAACCGCCGGCCGGCCGACGAATACGTGAAGCTCTTCCTGGGTTAAGCATCGCGGGGCTAGGGCCTCTTGGGCAGCTTCCAGCCGTGTTCGGCGCTGGGGACGTAGAGTGCGTCCGGGGCCAGGGCCAGGGAGTCGAAGCCGCGCGGCGCTAGGCTCCACACGCCGGCGAAGGTCGCGATCGCCAGGACCGGCAGCAGCAGATAGCCGGCGATCTCACGACGGACGCTGGGCTCGGCCTTGCCGACGAAGCCGACGCGCAGCACCAGCGGATGCGTGCCCCAGCCGCAGGCCAGGGGCGAGGCGACGCCGGAATGCGAGACCTTTAGCAGGGCGCGGGCGTAGTCGGCGCGGATGCCGGTGCGCAGGGCCAGCACCGTGGCGTCGCAGGCCAGCTCCTGGTCGATGCGGGCGAAGGCCGCGCCCAGGTGGATCATCGGATTGCACCAGCCCACGACGCGACAACCGGCCACGATCAGGTTGGCGACCGGGTCGCCCCGGCGGATGTGGGTGCGCTCGTGCAGCAGGATCAGGTCGCGCTCGCGGGCGCTGAAGCGGTCGGTGAAATCGGTCGGCAGCACCAGGCGCGGCCATAGGGCGCCCATGACCGCCGGGCCGGCCTGGCCACGCGCCGCCCGGCGACGGAAAGCGTACTCCTGCAGCACCATGGCGCCGGCGAGGCCCGCCGCGCCGACCATCCAGGCCAACAGCAGCTTCAGCGCCAGGCTGTGTCCTAACGGTTGGGCGGCGACGCCGGTCTGGGTGGTTTCGGCCAGGCTGGGGAACAGGCCGGCGACGGCGGCGGTCGGGACCAGCATCCATAGGCCATAGGCCAGGCGCGGTCCGAACAGCATACGGGCGGGCAGGCGCAGCAGCAGCACGGCCAGGACGCCGAGGGCGGCGGCGATCTGCACGCGCATCAGCGCCAGGACCAGCAGATCGATCATCCTCGGTGCCTCCTGGAGCTAGTGCTCGGCCTTCACCCAGACGATCGCGCCGGTGTACGGGTCCATCTGCGCGGCCATGCCAGGGTTCTCGGTGATGACGGGACCGCGCGGCGCCACGCTCCAGACCAGCGCCATGGCCGCCAGGGCCAGGAAGGTCATCGTCAGGAAGCCCGTGACGTCGCGGACCAGGCTGGGCTCGCGGCGGTTCAGCAGCGAGACGCGCAGGATCAGCGGATGGGTGGCCCAGCCGCAGGCCAGGGGCGAGACGTTCACGCTCAGCTGCGCCTTCATCAGGGCCTTGGCGTAGTCGGCGCGGATGTCCGAGCGCAGGGCCACGACCGTGGCGTCGCAGGCCAGCTCCTGGTCGATGCGGACCAGGGCCGAGGCCAGGTAGATCATCGGATTGCACCAGCCCACCACGCCGATCGCGGCGACGACCAGGTTGGCGATCGGGTCGCCGCGATTGATGTGGGTGCGCTCGTGCAGCGTGATCATCTCGCGCTCGCGGGCGTCAAAGCGCTGGGCGAAGTCGGAGGGCAGCACGATGCGCGGCCACAGGGCGCCGACCACGGCCGGTCCGGCCTGGCCCTTGTCGACCCGGCGGTGGAACAGGTGCTCGCGCAGGACCAGGATCGCGGTGGCGATGGCGCAGCCGGCCAACCACAGCAAAACGAGCTTGCCGGCCCACGCGCCCCACGGGCGGGCCGGGTCGCCGATCTCCATGGTCTCGGCCAGGCTGGGGAAGAAGGCGGCCGCGGCGGCGGCCGGCGCGATGGCCCACAGGCCATAGGCGCGGCGCGGCCCGAACAGCCGGCGCGCCGACGGACGCAGCATCACGACCAGCAGCACCGCGGCGGCGGCGGCGATCTGGGCCCGAACCAGGGCGAGGGCGAAAAGCTCGATCATCGTCGAAGCGGTTCCTGCCGTTTCCTCGGATTGAATGGTTACAACTGTAATTTCGAACGTCAAGCGCGAGTCTTGTTCGAAACTGCACGTCGGGCCACGTTGCGGCCATGACTCGTCTCGCTCAACGCCTCGTCCCCTGCGGTCCCGTCATCGACGCCAAGGCCGCCGAGCGGGCGCACGAGATGATCGCCAAGCGGGTCGGCGAGGCCATGGCTGGGATCGACGCGGCCTGGCCGGCCCTGGCCCCGGTGTTCGGCGCCTCGCCCTACCTGGCCAGCCTGGCGCGACGCGACGGCAAGCGCCTGCCGATGATCCTGGACGGCGATCCGGACGAGACTCTCGCTGCGATCCTGGCCGCTGCAGAGGCCGTTTCCCACGAGCCGGACTTCGAGACCGCCCGCAAGGCCTTGCGCGAGCTGAAGGCCGACCTGCACCTGCTGACCGCGCTCTGTGACCTCGGCGGGGTCTGGGACCTGGACCAGGTGACCGGCGCCCTGACCCGCTTCGCCGACGCCACCCTGCGCGCCGCCCTGGCCCAGGCCGTCCGGCAGGAGGTCGATCGCGGCGCCCTGACCCACATCGGTGAAGGTGAGGACGGCCCCGCGCCGGGCCTGTTCTGCATCGCCATGGGCAAGCACGGCGCGTTCGAGCTGAACTATTCCAGCGACATCGACTTCTCGATCTTCTACGCGCCCGAGAAGCTGCAGGTCGCCGACGGCGTCGAGCCGCAGGCCGTGGCCGTGCGGATCGCCAACCACCTGGGCCGCGTGCTGCAGGAGCGCACCGCCGACGGCTATGTCTTCCGCATAGACCTGCGTCTGCGTCCCGACCCGTCCTCGACGCCGCCCGCGATGCCGGTCGACGCGGCCATGGACTACTACGAGAGCGTCGGCCAGAACTGGGAGCGCGCCGCCCACATCAAGGCCCGGATCGCGGCCGGCGACCTCAAGGAGGGCGCGGCGTTCCTGGAGAGCCTCCAGCTCTTCATCTGGCGGCGGAACCTGGACTTCGCGGCCATCGCCGACATCCACTCGATCAAGCGCCAGATCCATATCTACAAGGTCGACGACCGCCTGACCGCCAAGGGCGCGGACCTGAAGCTGGGGCGCGGCGGCATCCGCGAGATCGAGTTCTTCGTCCAGACCCAGCAGTTGATCCTGGGCGGCCGCCAGCCGGACCTGCGCGGGCCGCGCACCCTGGACGCCCTGCTGGCCCTGGCGACCGCCGGCCACGTGACCCTGGAGGACGCCGGCTGGCTGTCCAAGGCCTATCAGGACCTGCGGGCGCTGGAACACCGCGCCCAGATGATCGCCGACGATCAGACCCACAAGCTCCCGGAGTCCGACAACGACCGCAAGAAGGTTGCCGCACTGTGGGGGCAGGACAACCTGCGCAGCTTCGACGCGGCGGTCGGCAAGATCATCAAGGGCGTCAACCAGCGCTATGGCCGGCTGTTCGCCGGCGAGGAGGAGCTGTCCTCGCGGTTCGGCTCCCTCGTCTTCACCGGCGTCGAGGACGATCCGGAGACCCTGGCCACCCTCAAGCGCATGGGCTTCTCCAGCCCCGAGCGCGTGGCCGCCACCATCCGCGGCTGGCACCACGGCCATATCGCCGCCACCCGCACCGAGCGGGGCCGCGAGCTCTTCACCCGCCTCGCTCCGCGCCTGCTGGACGCGGCCAACGCCACGGGCGCGCCGGATCAGGCCTTCAACCGTTTCGCCGACTTCTTCGCATCCTTGAGTTCAGGCGTGCAGATCCAGTCGCTGTTCCTGGCCCAGCCGCGTCTGTTCGAGCTGATCGTCGAGGTCATGGCCTTCGCCCCGCGCCTGGCCACGACCATGGCCAAGCGACCCACGGCCCTGGACGCCCTGCTGGATCCCAGCTTCTTCGGCCCGATCGAGACGCCCGCCATCGCGCCGTGGGACCCCACCGACTTCGAAGGGGCGATGGATGCGGCCCGCCGTCTCTTCCGCGACCAGAGCTTCCGCATCGGCGTGCGGGTGATGAGCGGCAGCGCCGACGCCCGCGACATCGGCCGCGCCTTCGCCGAGCTGGGCGACCTGATCATCGGCGGCCTGGCCCCGGCGGCCCTGGCCGAGGCCGAACGCCTGGGCGGCGCTTTCCCCGGCCAGGTGGCGGTGGTGGCGCTGGGCAAGGCCGGCTCGCGCGAGATGACGGCCAAGTCCGACCTCGACCTGATGACGCTCTATCTGGCCGATGAGCCGGCCGCGATGTCCGCCATCAAGGAGTGGAGCGCCGACGTCTTCTACGCCCGCTTCACCCAGCGCCTGGCCTCGGCCCTGTCCGCGCCGACGGGGGAGGGGACCCTTTACGAGGTCGACCTCAAGCTGCGCCCGTCCGGAACCAAGGGCCCGGTCGCCGTCAGCTTCGCGGCCTTCGAGGACTATTACGAGCGCGAGGCCGAGACCTGGGAGCTGCTGGCCCTGACCCGCGCCCGAGTGGTCTGGGCCAGCTCGCCCGCCTTCAAGGCCCAGGCCGAAGGCGCGATCGAGGCGGCCCTGCGCCGGCCGCGCGAATGGAAGAAGACCGCCGCCGACGTCATCGACATGCGCGAACTGATGGAGCGCGAGCGCCCGGGCAAGGGCGACTGGGACCTGAAGCTCGACCCCGGCGGCCTGGTGGACATCGAGTTCGCCGCCCAGTTCCTGCAACTGGCCCACGCGGCCAAGGGCGGGCCCCTGCGGCAGAACACGGGTGAGGCCCTGGCGGCGTTGCGCGACGCCGGCCTTGCCGACGCCGGCGCTCTTGCCCGGCTGGAGACCGCCTGGCGGCTGGAGCAGGATCTCAGCCAGCTGATCAAGGTCGCGCTGGAGGACGGCGGCGACCCCGAAGCCGAGCCCAAGGCCTTCAAGGCCCTGCTGGCCAAGGCGGGGCATGTGGGCCAGTTCAAGTCGCTGAAACCGAAGCTCGCCAAGGCCAAGGCCGAGGCGCGCGCGGCCTATTCCGCGATCGTGAAGGCGCCCGGATAATTTCGCGACGGAATCCGTGCGGTCGCGCGTTCAGTCTCATGGGACGGGCCTTCCTCCATGGAGACCTTGAGACTGATGATTGTACGCACCCTGATCGCCGCCGGCGCCGTGCTGGCGCTGGGCGGCCCCGCGCTGGCTCAGAACGCGCCGACAAAGGCCGCGCCGGCGGCCACCGACGGCATGACCCTGCAGCAGTTCCAGGCCAAGAACGGCGACAAGCTGTTCGCGCGGCTGGACACCGACAAGGACGGCAAGATTTCGCCCGACGAGTTCGCCGCCTACCGCAAGCAGAACGCCGAGGTCGACGCCAAGGCCTCGGGCAAGGCCGGCAAGCGCGGCAAGCAGCTGTTCGCCCGCTTCGACAAGGACAAGGACGGCATGCTGTCGCGCGCCGAGGCCGACGCCCTGCTGGCCTGGCGCTTCAAGCGCATGGACACCAACAATGACGGCGTCCTGACGCTGGAAGAGTTGAGCGCCAAGCCGGGCAAGGCCAAGGTCGGGGTCTGATGACGACGTGCGCGGCGGAGTGACGGTTGGCGTCCGACGGGAACGATCCCGACGAAGCCTTGCTGGCGGGGGTGGGACGGGGCGACCCGTCCGCCGTCCGCACGCTGCTGGACCGTCGCCTGCCGCGTATCCTGGCCCTGGCCCGGCGGATGCTGAACGACTCCGGCGAGGCCGAGGACGTGGCCCAGGAGACCTTCCTGCGCGCCTGGAAACAGGCGCGGGCTTGGAAGCCGGGCGCGGCCAGATTCGACACCTGGCTGCACCGGGTGGCGCTGAACCTCTGCTACGACCGGCTGCGGCGACGGCGCGAGATCGTGACCGACACGCCGCCCGAGCAGGTCGACACCGGTCCAGCCCCGGACGCGGGCCTGATCGGCGCGGACCTGAGCAAGCGCGTCGAGGCGGCGCTGGCGGCCCTGCCGCCTCGCCAGCGCGAGGCGATCGTGCTTTGCCATCACCAGGGCTTGGGCAATATCGAAGCCGCCGGCCTGATGGAGATCAGCGTCGAGGCGCTGGAAAGTCTGCTGTCGCGGGGGCGGCGCGCGCTGAAGGCGTCGCTGGCGGATCTGGCGGGGGGATGAAGGACGCATGGTCATGATGACGCTCGAGAAGTTCGAGGACCTGGCCGACACCTATGGCGGCGAGATCGCCCGTTGGCCGGAAGGCGAGCGCGAGGCCGCGCGCGCCCTGTTGGCGGCGAACGCGGCGCGGCTGTCGCCGGTGCTCGCCGACGCCGCGCAACTGGACCGCCTGCTGGACCTGGCTCCGGCCCAGCGTCCCGACGCCGCCCTGCTGGGCCGCCTGATCGCCGCCGCGCCGCAACCGGCAGGCGCGGGTCGTCGCTGGATCGCCGGCCTGGGCGCGGCTCTGAGCCTGTCGGCCGCCGCCTTCGCCGGCGTGCTGGTCGGGGTCTCGCTGGGGGGGCGTGAGGTCGTGGTCGCGCCGTCTGTCGCCGCCCCGCAGGTCGCCCAGGTCGAGACCGCCCAGGCGCCCGCCGCCAAGGCCGAGCCCGTCACCGCCGTCGATTTCAACACCGACCTGCAGGACGCCCTCGAGGAGCCCGCCGAGCTATGAGCCTCTCGCGTCCGCTGCTGATCGGCTTGGCGGCCTCGGCGGCCCTCAACGTGTTCCTGATCGGCGGCGTCGCCGGCATGGCCTATATGCGGCTGTCGGAGCCGCCCGTCGTCGCGCCGACTTCGCTCGCGCCCCAGCCGATGGTCGCCGCGCCAGTCCAGGCCCCGCCGCCCGCGCCAGCCGCATCACCGGTTCCGCAGCCCGCCGCGCCGGTTCGTCGCCCGCCGCCGCCCGCGCCGGTCGTCGTCGCCCCGCCGCCGGAAGCCCAGTCCGCCGAGCGCCTGGCGCGGCCGCCGCTATGGACCGCCGCCGACCAGCTTTCGCCTCAGGCCCGCAAGGCTCTGCGCCAGGCCCTGCACGCGGCCAACCAGAAGAACCAGCCCATCACCCGCCAGGCTCGCGCCGAGCGCCAGGCGGCGCTGGACGCGCTGCAGTCGCCCAGTTTCGATTCCGCCGAGGTCGGCAGGCGCTTGGCGAACGCGCGGTCGCTGGACCAGCAGGCGCGCGCGAATGTCGAGGCGGCGCTGTCGGCCTATGCCGCGACCTTGCCGCAACAGGACCGGGCCGTGTTGTCCGAAGGGCTGTCGCGGATCTATACGCCACGGCGCAACCCGGCCCGTCAGGACTAGAACAACTCCGCTTCGGGATCGCGGGCCTGGTCGCGTGTCCAGCGTCCGCTCAGCTTCGCGCCGGAGCAGGGGCCCTTCTGGGTCAGGACCACGGCGTCGGCGGTGAACGCCGCGTCCAGCCGGCAGGCGTCTGGCCCCTGGCCGGTCAGCGGGAAGGTCACGGCCGCTTGGCCGGGCGCGATGCGGATCGGCTGGGCGTCGTCGGTGAAGCCCTGGGTCGCGCTCGTGTCCGCCAGGGCGTAGCCGAAGACCAAGCCCGTGGGCATGGCCTTGATGCTGAGGAAATCCTGGCCGCGCGTATAGACGCCGCTCAGCCGGAAGCCGGGGCTTTTCAGCACCGCGATACGGTCGGTGTGGATCTGGCGCAGGCAGGGCAGGCGGGTCTCGTCGTCGGTACAGAGGATGCCGCCCATGCCCTTGTCGGGCGGCAGCAGGGCGCGGGCGCCGACCCAGCCGCGCTGGCTGGTCTTCACATAGGCGAGGATCTTGCCGTCCCAGGCCTTCTGCGCCTCGGCATAGGCGGCGGCGAGGTCGCTGTCCTGGCGCGACAGCTGGGGATCGGCGCAGATCAGCTTCTCGACCTTGGTGCGGGCCTTGCCGCAGTCGAAGCTGGCGGCGGCGGCCGGGCTGGCCAGGGTCAGAACCATCAGGCCCAGCAGGGCGGCGGCGAGGCGGGCCATGGGTCAGTCCTCGTTGAGGAAGGGCGAGCGGGCGGGATCGCGGCGGAAGACGCGCTCGGAGAACAGCAGCTTGCAGTTCCCCGTCGTCGGACCGGACACCGTGACGGTGTCCTGGGTGAAGACCAGGGTGATCGGACAGTTGGCGTCGCCCTTGTAGTCCAGGCGTCCGGTCGCGTCGGGCATGCCGCGGACCTGCTGCAGCATGTTCCCCGCCGAGCTGGGGCAATAGTAGATGTCGATCGACAGCTCGTCCTGGGGATAGCTGGGCGCGGCGTCGAGGAAGACGCCGTCCTTCGGGCAATTGCCGGCGACGTAGCGGCCCGTCCATTTCAGGCTCCGCCGCTGCAAGTAGCCCAGCCGCAGCTCGTAGTCGCGCTTGAGGCAGGCGACGTCGCCGCCCTTGCAGATCGTGTCGCGATCCTTGAGCCAGTTGCGCTGTTCGGTGCGAAGATAGGTCGCCCAGTTGCCGGCCGGCCAGAGCGTCAGCGCCGCCTTGTAGGCGGAGGCCACAGCCTCGTCCTGCTTGGAGAGGGCGGGGTCACGGCAGATGGCCTTTTCGGTCGCCGTGCCGGCCTTGGCGCAGTCGAAACTGGCGGCCTGGGCGCCGGGTGCGGCCAGCATGACCAGCGCGGCCAAGACGAGAGCGATGCGACCCATACCTCGACCTCCCCAACAACGCTGGGAAGTTAACCGAGAACGGCGTTATCGAACAGCCAGCGGAGACCCCAAAGCTTGTCATTCCGGACACGGCGAAGCGGAGAGCCGGGACCCAGGGGCAACCGCGCTGCGCCGGCCCCTGGGTCCCGGACAAGCCCTACGGGCTTTCCGGGATGACAAGTTTCAGGGCTTGGCCACGCTCTTGGCATACGCCTGAGCGCCCGCGATCAGGCGCAGCACATTGCCGCTCCAGATCGCCTGGATGTCGGCGTCGCTATAGCCCTCGGCCTTCAGGCGGGCGGTGATCTTGGGCAGGTCGGCGACATCTTCCAGGCCTTCGACGCCGCCGCCGCCGTCCCAGTCGGCCCCGACGCAGACGGCTTTCGGCCCCGCCACCTTCAGGGTGTGCAGCATGCTGGCCATGAAGATCTCGAAATTGGCGCGCGGGGGGAACGTGTACTTGGCCTTCAGCGCCGCCATCTTGACCATCCTGGCCTTGACCTGCGCCTCGGTGGCCGCGTCGTCCAGCGGACCCAGGGCCTTCAGCTCGGCCATGAGTTCCGGGCTCGGTTGCTCCGAGGCCTTCAGATAGACCGAGTTGATGCAGACGGCGCCGCCGCTGTCGGCGATCTTCTTGATGCGGGCGTCGTCAAGATTGCGCGGGTGGTCGAAGATCGCCTTGGCCCCCGAGTGCGAGGCGATGATCGGGGCCTTCGACAGGGCCACCGACTGGTCGATGATGTCGTCGCTGGCGTGGCTGACATCCACCAGAATCCCCAAGCGGTTGGCCTCGGCCAGCCAGCGCAGGCCCAGCGGCGAATAGCCGTGCCAGATCGGCTTGTCGGTCGAGCTGTCGGCGAACTGGTTGTTCCTGAAGTGCACCGGCCCGGCCATCCGCACGCCCGTGGCGTAGAAGGTCTGCATCAGGGTCAGGTCCTCGCCGATCGGCCAGGAGTTCTCGATGCTCTGGAAGACGAAGCTCTTGCCGGCCTTGTTGATCCGCGCGGCGTCCTCGGCGGTGTAGGCCAGCTCGAACTGGTCGGAGTGGGCGGCGACCATCTCGCGGATCTCGGTCGCGCGGTTCAGGGCGAAGTCGCGGGCCTTGCGATAGCCCTCGGCGGTCAGCTCGCCCTGGCCGGTGTAGATCACGTAGAAACCGCCATCCAGGCCGCCGGCCTTCATGCGCGGCAGGTCGACCTGGGTGCCGTCCTCGGAGACCGCGTGGCGGTCCAGCATCGACCAGCCCTGGCGCGCGAAGTGTTCGGGCGTGTCGAGGTGAGTGTCCAGGATCAGGAAGCTGTCGTGCAGCGTCTTGATGGCCTTGGGGATCTCATCCGGCTTCACCGGAGCCTTCTTGGCGTCGGCGGCGTGCGCCACGCCGGTCAGCAGGGCGGCCGAGCCGAGGAGAACGGTGAGCAGGCGACGCATGCGGGGACTCCGGATGAAACAGGCGTCGTGACGCTAAGGTCTGGAAGACCGCCGTCAAGCCAAGCTCGACGATCCTGTTGAGAAATTAATGTCCTGATCCGGAGTCTGCCAAATCTACATCAACCCCAGCGCCTTGAAGCTGGCCACGCCCTCGCGGCCGACCACCAGGTGGTCGTGGACGGCGATCTTCAGCGCCTTGCCGGCCTCGACGATCTGCTTGGTCATGTCGATGTCCGGCCGCGACGGAGTCGGGTCGCCGGACGGGTGGTTATGGAGGATGATGATGTTGCTGGACGACAGCTCCAGCGCCCGACGCATGACCTCGCGCGGATAGACGGGCGCATGGTCGACCGTGCCGCGGTTCATCACCTCGTCGGCGATCAGCTGGTTCTTCTTGTCGAGGAACAGCACCCGGAACTGCTCGCGCGACTCGTTGGCCAGGGCGACGCGGACATAGCCCAAGAGGGCGCTCCACGAGCTGATCACCGGCCGCTTGACGATCTTGTCGCGGCCGGCCCGCAGCGTGGCCTCGTGCAGCAGCTTGATGTCCATGGCCGCCGTCTCGCCGACGCCGGGCACGGTGGCCAGCTCCTCGATCGTCGCCCCCAGCACCCCGCCCAGCGAGCCGAAGCGGGCCAGCAGGCTCTTGGCCAGCGGTTTGACGTCGCCGCGCGGATAGGTGCGGAAGAGATAGAGCTCCAGCAGCTCGTAGTCGGGCAGGGCGACGAACCCGCCGGCCTTGGCGCGTGTCCGCAGCCGCTCGCGGTGGCCGGCGTGGTGGGCGTGGGCCGAGGGTTTCTTGGCCTTGGCCGGGACAGGGGCGGGC
>NZ_JBWKZF010000037.1:0-41129 GCF_059424195.1 Caulobacter sp. GW456-12-1-14-TSB4 | reverse complement strand
GGGTGGCGGCGGGCTGGTCCTCGGTCTTCTGCTGGGAACAGGCGGTCAGCAAGAGCGCGGCGATGCCAACGGCCGCGAGGCGGTGTCCGATCATGATGATGTCTCCCCCGTTATGGCGAGAGCCTAGACCACCGCAGGTTCCGCCGCCACGGCACTCGCCTTCCAGCCCTTCTCCAGGCTCCAGGCGGCGATGGCCAGCCAGAGGAGGCCGAGGAACGCGTGGCCGCGCTGCCAGTAGCCGACATCGTAGCCGGTGCGCACGTTCCAGACGCCCGTGAGCAGGGCGAAGACCAGCAGCAGGCCGAAGAACCAGCCCAGCGAGAAATTGGCCAGCCGCCGGTAGCCCGGCTTGCCCCACAGCGCCCAAGCGGTGAACAGCGGCGCGAACTGCATGGCCAGACCCACCCCGCAGGCGCGGTGCATGGGGTCGGGCCAGTGGAACACCCCGGCGAAGAAGGCCCCCAGGCCCGTCAGCGCCACGAACAGGCCGGCGAAGGCCGAGACGCGGCGGCGACCGCCGGCCTCCTCCAGCGCATGGGCGAAGCCGGCCCCGGCCAGGAGGCCCGCGATGCCGGCGATCATCATGCCGTAGTTGAAGACCTCGGGCAGCGGAGCCTTGGGCCCGCCCAGCTCGCTGATGAACTGGGCCCCGGCGTCGAAGCCCGGGAACAGGCGCTGGGCGATCCACACGTCGGCCACCATGATGGCCGGCGCGATCACGCCGATCTTCAGGAAGGCGCCGGTGCGGGCGGTCACGCTTACGATTATCCGTCGGTCAAAGAGAGAGGGCGGCAGAATCCCTTCCGCCGCCCTCCGGGTCAATTCCAAATCCCGTTTTCCCGGCGAAGGCCGGGACCCAGATCTCGGGGCGCTGGGGATGATTGGAAGGGCTCAATGTTCTTAGAGCCCACCCCAGCGCCTTTCCATCTGGGCCCCGGCCTTCGCCGGGGAGACGGAGTTAGGTGATCACTTCGCCGCCGAAGGATGCCCCGCCGGCGCGAAGGTCCCGCCGAAGAAGTCGCCCTTCTTCCACACAGGACGGGCCGGGACGTTGGCCAGTTCGCGGGCGATCTCGTAGTTGACCAGGGCGAACTTGGCGGCCGCCTGGTAGTCGATCGGCTGGTTCAGGTCGTCGCCCGGGTGGTGGTAATTGCCCTTCAGGAAGGTCGTGAAGGCCTTCTCGCCGCCGTTCTGGAAGCCGGTCATCAGGAACACCGACGGGATGCCCTGCTCGACGAAGCGGTAGTGGTCCGAGCGGGTGAAGAGGCCTTCCTCCGGCAGAGGGTCACCGGAAAGCGCCACGCCCACGCGGCCGGCGGCGTGCTTGACGGCCTCGCCCACGGTCGAGCGGTCGGCGCCGAACGCGATCACGTCGGTGAACGGGTACAGCAGCACCGGCATGTCCAGATTGACGTCGGCGGCGATATTGGCCTTCGGCACGGTCGGGTTGGTGGCGAAGTAGTCCGAGCCGACCAGGCCCTTCTCCTCGCCCGTCACGGCCAGCAGGATGATCGAGCGCTTGGGCCGCGACTTGGTGTTCTCGAAGCCACGCGCGACCTCCAGCAGGGTGGCGATGCCCGAGGCGTTGTCGAGCGCGCCGTTGTTGATGCGGTCCTCGCCGGGCTTGGCGTTTTCCTTGATCCCGATGTGATCCAGGTGGGCCGACAGGATGATCGTCTGGGCCTTCAGGGTCGGGTCCGAGCCCTCGATCATGCCGACGACGTTGCTGCTCTCGCGCTGCTCGATCTGCGTCTTAAGGGCGATGCTGGCCTTGGTGGTCAGGGCGAAGCCCTTGACCGCGCCTTCGGGCGTCTCGGACTGCGCCAGCACGTCGGCCAGGGCCACGGGGGCGCCGGCGAACAGCTTGGCCGCGCCGGCCTGGCTGATCGACACCAGGGCCGGGGCGCCCGGCGCGCGGATCGCGCCCACGCCGTTGGCGTCACGCCAGATCACCCGCCAGCCGCGTAGCATGCCCGCGCCGGCCGAGAACGGACGGCGCTTCTCGGCGCTGGGGCCCGACATGGTGATGACGCCGACGGCGCCGCGCTTGGCGGCCTCGGTGCGCTTGGTGTTGGGGTTGCTGAAGTGGGCGCGTTCCTCGGTCTGCAGCGAGGTCGGGGCGCCGTTCAGCATGACGACGATCTTGCCCTTCACGTCCAGGCCCGCATAGTCGTCGCGGCCCGTGGCCGGGTTGACCAGGCCGTAGCCGACGAAGACCAGCGGCGCGTCCAGCTTGACCTCGGCCGCTTGGGCCTGGGCGTTGGGCAGGTAGTCCTCGCCATATTTCAGGGCGGCGGTCTGGCCGTCGGCGCCGGTCAGGCCGAAGGCGCCTTCGCCATCGGTGCGGAAGGCCAGCAGCGGCACGTGCTGCTGATACGAGACCCCGGTGGCCGTCTTGTCGCCCGCCGGCTTGACGCCCAGCAGGGCGTATTGGGCGGCGACATAGTTGGCGGCGATGTCATAGCCGCGCGTGCCCGCCTCGCGGCCTTCCATGGCGTCGTCGGCCAGGAAGGTCATGTGGGCCTTGATGGCCTCGGGCGACGGCGTGAAGTCCGAGACGGCCTTCTTGCCAGTCTTTTGGGCTGCGGCGGGTTTGGGCTTGGCGGGTGTGGCCGCGAGGACCGGTTGCGCCACCATGAGCAGGGCGGCGCTGGCCAGCGCGATACGACGCGAAAACGACATTTCTGAAAGAGACTCCCGAGCGACGGGCCGCCCCCCGGCCCGCGAAGGGGCGAACCATGTCGGGACGGTGACAGCTTGTCGATAAGGCCAAGCCTGAACGTTTTGTAATGTTTGAGCGCTGTCAGGGCTCGGCGCGCCAAAAGTTAACGCGCGCTAAAAAAGATGACCGAGGTATGAATTTTACCATTTTTGGTTGTAATGGCTTAACCCAACCGAACGGATAACCATTGGCGTACACGGAGAAAACGCCATGCAGGCTCTCTCGATCGCCGCTTCCGGCATGATGGCCGCCGCGGATCGTCTTAACGCTTCGGCCCAGCGCGTGGCCGCTTCGGACGCCCGCGCGGCCGAAGGCTTCAACGACGTCGACTACGTCAAGGAACGCACCGATCAGATCGGCGCGGCCACCGATTTCAAGGCCAACGCGGCGGTGATCCGCACGGCCGAGGACATGACCCAGCGCCTGCTCGACCTCAAGGTCTAGCCGCCGGTCAAACCCGAAGAGTTCGTCCACCATTCCCCCTCTCGGAGCGTCACCCGAGCGGACGAACTCCCATGGCCGGACCCCTGAAGCGCCCCCCTTGCCCGGGGGTCTGGCCGCCGCCTCCCGCATCGCCCCCTAGTCTTGCGGGAGGCGGCACCCCTTCCGTGTCGCATCGACAGAGCCGGTTAAGCCTCGGCGTGTAGCTTCCGGGTGAGGTATCCTGGAGTTGAAATGCGCCGACTGGTCGCCGTCCTGATCGCATTGGCCATCCTGCCGCTGAGCGCCTGCCAGGAACGGTCGGAACACCACGTCGCGCTGCCGGTGCCGCACATCGCCCAGGAGACGCTGCTGTGCGTCCCGACCTCGGCGGCGATGGTGCTGGCCTTCTACGGCGATCGTCGCGAGCCCCGGGCGCTGAAGGCCCTGTCGCGGGGCAAGGCCTACGATCCCGCCGCGCCGTTCGACGACTTCACCATCACCCTGTTCGCGGACATGAAGCGCGGCCTGGCCAGCCAGGGCTATGCCTGGACCGACGCGGCCTTCGACGACACGCCGGAGGGCTATGCGAGCGGGCTGAAGGTGATCGAGGACGAGCTGCGGGCGGGGCGGCCGGTGCTGATCGACATCACCGCCGGCGGCGTCGGGCATACGGTGGTGGTCAGCGGCTTCGACGACCGCCGGCGGGAACTGTCCTTCGTCGATCCGGCCCAGCCCGCGCCGGGCGCGGTGACGGTGGGCTACGACCAGTTCGAACCCCTCTGGAACGAGCACGCCTATGGCGGCCGGTTCCGGGCGCTGATGAAGACCGCGCGGAGGGCATAGGGTCATTGCGCTTGAGAGGTTCAGGACTTCCAATTCTTGTCATCCCGGAAAGCCCGTAGGGCTTGTCCGGGACCCAGGGGCCAACGCAGTGCGGCGGCCCCTGGGTCCCGGCTCTCCGCTTCGCTGCGGCCGGGATGACAAGTTTGGGGGCTCCAGGAACGTTCCTCAATCCGGCGTCAGCACCATCTTCAGCGCGCCCGCCTCGCGGCTTTCGAACAGCCGATAAGCCTCCGCGCCCTCGCTGAGCGGCAGGCGGTGACTGATGTACTTCTCCGGCTTCAGCCGTCCCGAGCGGACCAGCGGGAACAGGGCCGGCAGCTCCTCGGGAACCGAGCAGGTTCCCACCCGGAAGGTCAGCCCCGCCGCGAAGGCGCGCTCCAGCGGGAAGGGGAAGCGCCGCGCCTGCTGGACGCCGATCACCGACACCACGCCGCGCGCGCGGACCAGCCGCAGGGCCGCATCGACGGTGGCCTCGCTGCCGACGGCCTCGATCACGCAGTCCAGGCCTTTGCCTTTCGTGTCCTCGCGGATGCGGTCCTTGGCCTCGTCGGGAGAGAGGGCGATGGCGCCGGCCTCTTCCGCCAGCGCCCGGCGGCCGGGGACGGGGTCGATGGCGTAGACCACGTGCGCGCCCATGACATAGGCGCTCTCCACCGCCATCAGGCCGATGGGCCCAAGACCGATCACCGCCACGCTGGACCCTGGCCGGACCTCGGCGTTGCGCGCCCCGAACCAGGCGGTGGCCAGGGCGTCGGTCATCATCAGCGCCTGCTCCATCGAGACGCCTTCGGGCACCGGCACGGCGTTCATGTCGGCGGCCGGCACGCGCACGGCCTCGGCTTGCGAGCCCTGCAGCCGCGCCGAGAGGCCATAGCAGCCGAACTCGCCGTACTCGCAGGTCTGGACCACGCCGGAGAGGCACGAGCGGCAGCGTCCGCAGCCGACGGCGGCCGGCAGCATGACCTTGTCGCCGACCTTCAGTTGCTGGACGCCGCGCCCGATCTCGACCACCTCGCCGACCGCCTCGTGGCCGACGCAGAACCCCAGATCCTCGGAGAAGCCGTGGCCGTGATAGATGTGCAGGTCCGAGCCGCAGATCGAGCAGGCGCTGATCCGGACGATCGCGTCGCGGTCTGACTGCGGCGTCGGGTCGTCCATGCTCTCGTACCGGACGTCGCGGGCGCCGTGATAACGCAGGGCCTTCATCAGGTTACTCCACTCAAAGGGACAGGCCGCCGTCGACCACCAGGGTGTGCCCGGTGACGTAGGACGCCAGCGGCGAAGCCAGGAACAGCGCCGCCCCGGCCATGTCGGCGGGCGTGCCCATCCGGCGCTGGGGGATGGCGGCCAAGGCGCCGGCCAGGCGTTCGGGATTGGCGGTGGTGACCTTGGTCAGCTTGGTCTCGACCAGGCCCGGCGCCAGGCCGTTGACCCGCACGCCCTCGGGCGCCCAGGCTTGGCCCAGGGTCTTGGTCAGGCTGATCGCCCCGGCCTTGGAGGCGGCATAGGCCGGGTTGCCGATATTGGCCTTCAGGCCCGAGATCGAGCTGACGATGATCACGCTTCCCTGGCTCTGCGTGAGGGCCGGTTTGAAGCGGCGGGCGCAGTGCATCAGGCTGTCCAGATTGACCGCCATCACCCGGTCCCAGCCGGCCCGCTCGAACTCGCCGCGCTTGTAGACGACCGTGCCCTGGCACAGGACCAGGACGTCGAGGGTGTCGAACGGGGCGGGGGCGGCGTCGATGGCGTCGGGGTCGCCGACATCGACCTGGGCGTAGGCGAGGCCGGAGAGATCGCAGCCGTCGGCGGAGTCGTAGTCAGCGGCGCTGGCGCGAGTGCCCCAGACGGCGACGTCGGCGCCTCGGGCCTTGAAGGCATGGGCTATGCCGTTGCCGATGCCGCTGGAGCCGCCGACGACCAGCACGCGCCGGCCGGTGAAGTCGGTGTCGTTGGTCATCGCCGCGCCTCCCTTTTTCAGGAAGGATAGACTTGGTTTACGCGACGGCCGTCAAAGCCTGAAAGCTCCCTCTCTCTTAGAGAGAGGGTTGGGGTGAGAGGTTACGAGGTTCGACGGCGTGCCGGCACTCCGGTTGGCGTCGTAACCTCTCACCCTCCCACGCCTGCGGCGCGGGCCCCTCCCTCTCTCTAAGAGAGAGGGTTTCCCTTTGCCTTACTTCGCCGCGTCCATCAGCCCAGCGAAGCGCTCGAACAGGTACAGGCTGTCCGTCGGGCCCGGCGAGGCCTCGGGGTGGTGCTGCACCGAGAACACCGGCTTGTCGGCCAGCTGGATGCCGGCGTTGGTGCCGTCGAACAGCGAGACGTGGGTCTCCTGCACCGGGGCCGGCAGGCTCTCGCTGTCCACGGTGAAGCCGTGGTTCATCGAGACGATCTCGACCTTGCCGGTGGTCAGGTCCTTGACCGGGTGGTTGGCGCCGTGGTGGCCCTGTTCCATCTTCACGGTCTTGGCGCCCAGGGCCAGGGCCAGCATCTGGTGGCCCAGGCAGATGCCGAACACCGGCTTGCCGCTCTGCACCAGCTTCTGGATCTCGGGCACCGCGTAGGCGCCGGTCGCGGCCGGGTCGCCGGGGCCGTTGCTCAGCAGCACGCCGTCCGGATTTCGGGCCAGGATGTCCTCGGCCTTGGTGTCGGCCGGCACGACGGTGGCGCGGGCGCCGACATGGGCCAGGGCCCGCAGGATGTTGCGCTTCACGCCGTAGTCGATGACGACCACTTCGTACTTGGGCTTGTCCAGCTTGGCGTAGCCTTCCGGCCACGACCACAGGCCCTCGTCCCAGGTGAAGGTCTGGGTGGTCGAGGCGTCCTTGGCCAGGTCCAGCCCTTCCAGGCCGGCCCAGGCCTTGGCCTTGGCGACCAGGGCGTCGAGGTCGAACTTGCCGTCCGGCGCGTGGGCGATGACGCCGTGCGGCATGCCGGTCTCGCGGATCTTGCGGGTCAGGGCGCGGGTGTCGATCCCGGCCAGGCCGATGACGCCACGGGTCTTCATCCAGGCGTCGAAGTCGCTGTTGGCGCGCCAGTTGGCCTGCTCGGTCGGGACTTCGCGGAACAGGGCGCCGCGCGCGGCCGTCTCGGCCACGCCGGTGATCTGCTCGACGTCCTCGGCGTTGGTGCCGACATTGCCGATGTGCGGGAAAGTGAAGGCGACGATCTGGGCCATGTAGGACGGGTCGGTCAGGATCTCTTGATAGCCCGTCATGGCGGTGTTGAAGCACACCTCGCCGACCGCGTCGCCGACCGCGCCGCAGCCCACGCCTTGCAGGATGGTGCCGTCGGCCAGGGCCAGAACGCCGGTGACGCCGGGGAGAAGGTCTTGGGACATTCTTGAAGCGCTCCTGGACGCGGTTTGGTGGGTCTATTTTTGCAAAAAAGCGGGCTGAGGTGTACCCCGGCCCGCCGCGCAAACGGCGCGGTGTCTAGGGGGTATGGGGGAGGGGGTCAACCCCTTCCGATCACGCGGATTTCGCTTGCTTCCACATTCCCGTGATCGGCGAACGCGGCCCCTCGCGCGGAGGGGCTAAAAGCCCTTATGGTGCAAGGCTTACCGCCAAGAACCAGACGAACACGGGAGGACGGCCCCATGCTCGAACTGCGCCCCAATTGCGAGTGCTGCGACGCGGACCTGCCGCCGGCCAGCGACGCGGCCCGAATCTGCACCTTCGAACACACCTTCTGCGCCGACTGCTCGGACGTGCGCTTCGACGCGGCCTGCCCGGACTGCGGGGGAGGGCTGGTGGCCAGGCCGATCCGGCCGGACGCGCAGCTGCACCGGTACCCGGCGTCGCTGCGGCGGGTGAACCGAGGGCATCGGTACGCGCCGACGGCCCGGCGGGAGCAGGACCGGCCGGCGGGCTGGGCTTAGGCCGGAGCGCCCCCTCCGGCCCTTCGGGCCACCTCCCCCGTTTCACGGGGGAGGAGAAGTGTTCTTTTCCTGCCCCGCTTGCGGGGGAGGTGGCGCGGCGCCGATAGGCGACGTGACGGAGGGGGCGCTCTAGCCGCGCCGCTTTCGAGACAACTCCACGCAAGTATCCCAGATCCCATCTGCCACCGCCGTCGGATCGGCCATCACCTCCGACGCCGGATACCGCACCACCACATAGCCCTCCGCCGCCATCCACGCGTCCCGCCGCACGTCCCGTTCCGGCTGGTCGCCCATATTGTGGCCCCATCCGTCGATCTCGATCACCAGCCTGGCGGCCGCGCAGTAGAAGTCGGCGATGTACGGGCCGATCGGGTGCTGGCGGCGGAGACGGGGACCGTCGGGCTGGCGCGTGCGCAGGCGGGTCCAGAGGATGACCTCAGGCGGGGTCAGGGCTCGGCGAAGGGTCTTGGCTTGGGTGTGGGTTTTCGAAGGCGACCTCATAGGTTGAGTTTGGCGTTCTGCGCCCCCTCCGTCACGATGCGTATCCGCATCGCGCCACCTCCCCCGTTTCACGGGTGAGGAGAGCCAGATCCTCCTGCCCCGCTTGCGGGGGAGGTGGCGCGGCGCCGATAGGCGACGTGACGGAGGGGGCGCTTCACTAAGCTCCTTGGTCAGACCTTCCCCCACGCCCCGTCTCACGACCGTGGCCTTTGCGCCGCACTGGTCAATCAAAAGGTCCGACGGCCCGTCTCGTCTAAGGTCTGACCACATTGACTTGGGAGGACTTACCTCGTAACCGTGTCTTGTGTGACCGCTACCACACCGCGTCGGATCCACCAGGCCCAGGGAAGGGGCCGGGTCCAGCGTGGCGAAAATGAACAAGTGCGCAGAGCACAGAGACTCTTAGGGGAGAAACATGCCGTCCACTTCACACCACGGTTCCGCCCGCCGTCTGGCCCTCATCGGCGCGACGTGTCTGACCACCCTCATGATGAGCTTCGCCGCCCACGCCCAGACGGCGCCCGCGCCGGCTCCGGCCCAGGCCGACGACTCGGCCGTCGAAGAGGTCGTCGTCACCGGCTACCGCTCCAGCCTCGCGGCCTCGACCAACGCCAAGCGCGACGCGGTCGGCTTCCAGGACTCGATCTTCGCCGAGGACATCGGCAAGTTCCCCGACACCAACATCGCCGAGTCCTTCAACCGCGTCCCCGGCATCACCATCAGCCGCGAAGTGACCGGTGAAGGCCTGAACATCGCCATCCGGGGCCTGGGCAGCAACTTCACCCGCGTGCTGTTGAACGGCGCGCCGGTGGCCGTGGCCTCGACGGGCCGCACCGACGCCCAGAGCACCGGCCGCGACGTCGACCTGGACATGTTCCCGACCGAACTGTTCAGCCAGCTGAGCGTCAACAAGTCGCCGCTGGCCAGCCTGGTCGAGGGCGGCGCCGCCGGCACCGTCAATATGCGCAGCGCCCGTCCGTTCGACGGCAATGGCCGCCGCGTCAGCTATTCGGCGCAAGCCACCCGTGGCCAGCACGCCGACAAGTGGGGCGGCCGCGGCTCGTTCATCGCCAGCGACACCTGGGGGAACTTCGGCGCCCTGGTCGGCGTCACCGCCGTGCGCAACTACGTCAACACCCCCGGCTTCGAGACCATCGGCTGGACCAACGCCAACCTGTCGGCGGCCCAGTGCGGCGCGACCTCGGGCTGCAACAACACCGGCGGCGGCAACTGGACGATCCCGGCCACCGTGCCGGCGCTGAGCGGCAACAACCTGGTCACCGGCGCGACGCTGGACCGGGCGGCCCTGCTGGCGCTGAACCCCGGCCTGTCGATCCAGCAGATCGACAACGCCCTGATCCCGCGCCTGGGCCGTCAGGCCGAGAACTTCGGCCGCCGCGACCGCGTCAACGCCATCGCCTCGTTCGAGTGGAAGCCGACCGACGACCTGCACTTCTACCTGGACAGCATGTACGGGAAGAAGAAGAACAATCTGGAGCGGATCGACATGGACTGGGTCGGCCGCAACGGCGCGTCGATCCCGATCAACATGAAGGTCGATCGCAGCGACTGCTCGAACGGCTGCGTCGTCACCGAGGGCACGTTCGCCAACGCCCAGATGTTCATGACCTACCGGCCGTTCCTGGAGAACACCACCTTCTACGGCGTCAATCCGGGCTTCGACTGGCAGCTGAACGACAAGCTGAAGTTCGAGGGTCAGGCCAACTACACCAAGAGCAAGTTCCACCGGGAATCGCCCAGCGTCCTGCTGATCACCCCGGCCAGCTCGGGCCTGACCGTCACCTACAAGAACGACGGCGGCATCCCCAGCATCAAGTCCAGCTTCGACGTCAACGATCCCAAGAACTTCGGCTGGCCGGGCGGCCGCGTGAACATCCAGGACGAGCGTCGCGAGACCGAGACCAAGGGCGTTCGCGGCAACTTCACCTGGGGCGACGAGCACCTGAACCTGAAGTTCGGCGGCGCCTATGACGACGTCTCACGTCGCATCACCGCCTATGACAACAGCCAAGCCTGGCAGAACGCGATCTGCGGCAACAACCCCAGCGTCTTCCTGCCCTCGCCGAACGGCCAGCCGCCCTGCAACGGCGCGAACCTGCCGGGCGCCGCCCCGGCCGGCTATCCGACCTATCCGGGCTATGGCACGGGCTTCACCTCGGGCCAGACCGGCGGCGTCACCTATGCCGGCTCGCTGATCCCCAACACCGTGATCAGCAGCTACATGAAGCCCGGCTCGTACGGCTTCGTGAACCTGGACTGGGATCGCCTGGCCAAAGACGGCCAGTACGCCAAGTACCACGACAGCGCCCCGGCGGCCGGTTCGTCCAACACCGGCGCGGCGGGCGGCTTCATCGGCGAAAAGACCTATGGCCTGTTCGCCGAGATCAACGGCGTGGCCACCCTGGCCGACAACGATCTGCACTATAACGCCGGCATGCGCTGGGTGCGGACCGAGCAGACGATCGGCGGCACGATCTCGATCCCCGATCCGCGCAACACCCCCGCCAGCCTGGGCGGCGCCCAGCTGCCGGACGGCGCGCGCTATCCGAACATCAGCAACCAGACCTATATCGACAACGAGTACGACAACTGGCTGCCCTCGGCGTCGGCTTCGTACAACGTGTCGGAGCACGCGGTGGTCCGGGCCTCGGTCTCGCGCACCATGACGCGCCCCGACCCGAACGCCCAGCTGCCGGGCCTGAACTTCTCCACCCCGTCGGCGGACGTCGGTTCGGTCGGTAACTCGGCCCTGGAGCCATACATCTCCGACAATATCGACCTGGGCTTCGAGTACTACACCGGCGGCGAGGGCTATATCGGCTTCGCCACCTTCCGGAAGTCGGTCACCGGCTTCACCCAGAACCAGAACGTCACGACGCCGTTCTCGGCCCTGGCCGCCTATGGCGTGACCTACGACTCGCTGACCCCGACCCAGCAGGCGGCCATCAACGCCCGCGGCGGTCCGACGGCGGCCACGGTGGTGCTGACCCAGCAGGTCAACGCCTCGGGCAAGCTGACGGTCAACGGCCTGGAAATGAACTGGGTCCAGCCGCTGGACTTCGTGCTGGAAGACATCGGCCTGAAGGGCTTCGGCTTCCTGGCCAACGCCACGATCATCGACCAGAAGGGCGAGGGCGCCGCCCCCGCCACCGCCCTGGGCGTGGCCAAGTACACCTACAACGTCACCGGCTTCTACGAGCGGGGCGGGGTCTCGGCCCGCGTCTCGACCACCTTCACCAAGGGCTCGCAGTCCAGCGGCCTGAACCAGAACGGCATCCCGAACGCCGCGATCTTCAGCGACGACTATCGCCAGTACGACTTCTCCTCGAGCTTCGATCTGGACAAGATCCTGAAGCGCAAGGGGCTGCCGCAGCTGACCTTCGACGTCATCAATTTCACGGGCGCCAAGCAGCGCAGCTACTTCCAGTTCGAGAACGCCACCTTCACCTCGTACGACCCGGGCCGGACCGTCATGGTCGGTCTCCGCGGCCGCTTCTAGGTCAACCTCCCCCCAACCCGGGAACAACTGGGGCGGCGCTTGCGCCGCCCCTTTTCTTTGGTGAGATGGCGCCATGGCTTTTCGACCCCTGCTGACTCTCCTGGCCTGCGTGATGCTGGCCGCTCCGGCTGAAGCCGCCCCGCGCTGGGTCGGCGTCTGGGCCACGGCGGTGATGCCCGCCGACGCGCAGAGCGCCCTGCCGGACGAGGCCCTGCGCGACGCCACCCTGCGTCAGCGGGTGCGGGTCACGGGCGAGGGCCGCCGCATCCGTCTGAGGCTCTCCAACGACCACGGGACCGCGCCGTTGGTGCTGGGCGGGGTCCATGTCGCTCTCGCCGCCGACAAGGCCGGGACGACCACGCCGGGGACGGACCGCGCCGTGACCTTCGCCGGCCGGGGCGAGCCCGAGATCGCGGCCGGGGCCTACATGCTGTCCGATCCCGTGGAACTGCCGGTGAAGGCCGGGCAGTCGCTGGCGATCTCGATCCATTTCACCGGCGCGCCGGCCGGCCAGACCCTGCACCATATGGCCCAGACCACCGGCTGGCTGGCCCCCGGCGATCAGACGGCCGCCACGACGCTGTCGGACGCCAAGCCCTTGACCCACTGGTGGCAGATCGCCGGCGTCGAGGCCGAGACGGAAGGCGCGGCCGTGGCGATCCTGGGCGACTCCTTGACCGACGGCCATGGCGCCACGCTGGACGCCGACGACCGCTGGCCCGACGGGCTGGCCGATCGGCTGAAGGCCGCCGGCGTCAAGCTGTCGGTGCTGAACCTGGGCATTTCCGGCAACCGCCTGACCCGCGAGAACAGCGGCCCCAGCGGCCTCTCGCGCCTGGACCGCGACATCCTCTCGCAGGCGGGCCTCTCGACCGTGATCCTGTTCGAGGGGACCAACGACCTGGGCAAGATCTCCCGCGAAGGCCCGGTGACGCCCGAGGTGCGGGCCCGCACCGTGCGGGCGGTGATCGAGGGCTACCAGCAGGTGATCCTGCGGGCCCACGCGCGCGGCGTGCGGGTGCTGGGCGCGACCCTGATGCCGTTCGGGGGCACCAACTTCTACCGCTCTGACGCCGCCGCCGAGGCCGACCGCCAGGCGGTGAATAAGTGGATCCGCACCTCGGGAAAGTTCGACGGCGTCATCGACTTCGACGCCGTGGTCCGCGATCCGGCCGCGCCTGATCGGCTGAATCCGAAATACGACCTCGGCGACCGCCTGCACCTGTCGCCGGCGGGCTATCGGGCCCTGGCCCAGGCCGTGCCGCTGGCGCTTTTGAACGGCCCCGCTGGACAACGTGTCGCAGCAGCGCGTCCGTCCAAGATTCAGGAACGTTAACGCTTCAGGGTGCAAGCTCCAGCGTGCAAGGAGCACCCCATGACCCCCGCCGCCGCCCCGCTGAAGCAGACCTCGTTCTCGGCCGTCAAGCTGACCGAGACCCTTCTGCACGTGGCGCTCTCGGCGGCGATCCCGATCAGCGCGGTCGTGTTCGTGGTGCTGAGCTTCTAGGCGCGAAAACCCCCGGAGCGCTGCACGCTCCGGGGCGCCTTCCTAAAGATCGCCTCGACCCCGCAGCCGCGCCCAGTGCGCGGCCTCGCCTGGTTGGCCCAGCGCCTCGTCCAGGTGGACCAGGATCCGCGCGGCGCCGAAGACCAGCAGCCACACGATGGCGAAGAACCGGATGAGATCGGCCTGCGGATGGGCGACATGGGCGGCCCAGGCCATGAGGCCAAGGAAGCCGCCGAAGCCGGCGACCAGCAGGATCATCAACAGGCGGCGGTGAGCGGGGGAGGGCATGTACATGGCGGTCTGTCCACTAGACCGGCATGGGATAGCGCCGCCCCGCATAAGGGCGCTGTATGGCCTACGGCTTTCCAGCGTAAGGGCGACATAAGCGGAGGGGCCGAAACCTCGTCCTTCGACAAGCTCAGGATGAGGTTTCTAGTGAAGCGCCGTCAAAAGTAGTCCTCACCCTGAGCTTGTCGAAGGGCGAGGACGGTCCCTCAGATCCGTTCCAGCCCATCCATCACCGCCGTCAGCGCCAAGACCGTCTGAGCCTCCATGGCGCTATGCCCCGCATTGGTCGCCACATAGCTGGCCGGCTTGGCGCCCACCGCCGCCATCGCCGCCACCAGCCGCGAGGCCTGGGTCAGCGGGCAGACCTGGTCGAAGCGGCCATGGACGATGTGGGTCGGGATGGCGGCGATCTTGCCGACGTTCTGGACGATGTAGTCCGGCTCCAGGAACAGGCCGTTGGCGAAGAACTGGGCCTCGATCTGGGCGAAGCACAGGGCGAAATCCGCCTCGCCGAACTTCCCGGGATCGCTGTCCTGCGGGATCATGTTCGAGATCGTGCCTTCCCAGACCGACCAGGCCACGGCGGCGCGCAGCTGGCGGGCGCGTTCGGCATCATTGGCCGGGACCATGTCGAAGATCGCCTTGTAGGCGGCCATGATGTCGCCGCGCTGGTCCGCCGGGATCTCCTCGACGAAGGCCTTCCACTCGGTGGGATAGGTGACGTAGCTGCCCGGCTCGGTCAGGGCGTAGGGCGCGTCGGCGAACGTCGCCGCATTGCCCTGGTACATGTAGAGCAGGTCCTCGCTGGCCCCCAGGAAGATGCCGCGCAGGATCAGCGAGGCGGTCTTGTCCGGGTGACGGATGCCGTAGACCAGGGCCAGGGTGCTGCCCCAGCTGCCGCCGAACACGTGCATCTTGCCGGTGATCCCGAGCGCGTCGCGCAGCTTGTTGATGTCATCGACCAGGTGGTCGGTGTCGTTGCGGGTCAGGGCGATTTGCGGCCCATGCGTCGCCACGGTCGGCTCGCTCTTGCCGCAGCCGCGCTGGTCGAACAGGATCACGCGGTACCGCGCCGGATCGAAGAACCGCGACATCACCGGCGCGCACGCCCCGCCCGGACCGCCGTGCAGGTACATGACCGGCTCGCCGTCCGGATTGCCGTATTCTTCCCAATAGAGCTTGTGGCCGGGGCCTTCGCCGCCGCCCTGGTCCACCTGCAGCAGGCCTGAGCGGTTGGCCGGCTTCAGCGGATACTTCCACTCGGTGGTGACGGTGCTGACGGCCTGCAGCTTCGAGAAATCCATGGGGGCTCACCTTCGGTTCGAGCTGAAGGCCTAGCGCTTCGACGGTGGAAGGTCACGACCCCTTTTCGGGCGACCGCGCCGCCGCTATCTGTCGCCCATGAGCACGATCACCACGGTCGGCGTCGACGCCGACGACACCCTCTGGCATTGCGAGAGCAAGTTCCGGCTGTCGCACGCGCGGTTCCTGGACCTGCTGTCCGACCACGGCGATCCCGAGAAGATCGAGAGCCAGCTGCTGGCCGTCGAGAAGCGCAACCTCCGGGTCTATGGCTACGGGGCCAAGGGCTTCACCCTGTCGATGATCGAGACGGCGCTGGAGGTCACCGACGGCCGTGTCGACACCCGGGTGATCCGCGAGATCCTGGCCGTCGGCCGCGAGATGCTGACCGAGCCGATCGAGCCGCTGTCGGGCGTCGACAAGGCGCTGTCGGAACTGTCGGACCGCTACCGCCTGATCCTGATCACCAAGGGAGATTTGCTGCACCAGGAGCAGAAGCTGGCCTCGTCGGGGCTGGGCGACTACTTCGTGGCCGTCGAGATCGTGTCGGAGAAGGATGCGGGGACCTATCGCCGGGTGTTCGAGCGCTATGGCACCGGCGCGGAGCAGGCGGTGATGGCGGGCAACTCGATGAAGTCCGACATCCTGCCGGCGCTGGAGGCGGGCTGCTGGGGGGCGTTGATCCCGTACCCGCTGGTGTGGTCGCACGAGGCGGCCGAAGCGCCGGTCGGGCACGCGCGGTATGCGGAGCTGGGGAGTATCAGCGAGCTGCCGGGGTGGGTGGACGCGATTTCGCAGGGCTAAAAAACCCCTCTCCTTTAGGGAGAGGGAGGGGCCCGCCGCGAAGCGGTGGGAGGGTGAGGGGTTACAGCGGTAGCCGGAGTGCCGGCACGCCGTCATGCCTCGTAACCCCTCACCCCAACCCTCTCCCTATGGGAGAGGGGGCTTTGTCTCAGCGCTTGCCCAGCTTCGCGATCCAGTCCCGCGCCGGGCGCTCGAACCCGATCAGCGACAGGTAGGCGATCGGGATCAGCAGGATCACCCACGCCAGGCACCACAACCGCATTGCATCCCCGTTCAGGCCCCACATCCCCAGTCCCACCCAGTTCAGCGCCACCTTCAACGCGATCGGGTGCAGCAGGTAGAGGCTGAAGCTCAGCTGCGCCCACGGGGCCAGGCGCGCGCTCACCCCGCCCTGGACGCCTTGGGCGTCGGCCGCGACGCCGGCCAGGCCGACGGCGTAGATCACGAAGAGCAGGGCGGTGCGCGGCGCGCCGGCGTAGGACGCGGCGAAGAACGCCGCCAGCAGCGCCCACATCACGAAGCGGGCGAACGGCAGCTTGGCCAACACGTCCCGCAACTGGAACGCCAGCATCCCCAGCATGAAGCCGGGCGCGGCGCGGGCGACGCCGAAGTCGTAGGTCCACTGCGAGAAGGTCTCGCCGGTGCGGGACACCCACAGCAGCAGGGCCAGGCTGCCGAACGCCACGAGCGCCGTGGCCCACCAGCCCCGGGCGGTGATCCAGAACAGCAGCGGCAGGGCGATGTACATGCCCATCTCGGCGCTGATCGCCCAGCTGACGAAGTTCCAGGTCTGGGCGTGGCAGGTCCCCCAGGCATGGATGAAGAGGACGTTCTGGGCGATGCAGGTCACATCGTAGCGCGACGGGTCCCGCTCGTTCAGCACCCCGGCCCAGCCGAGGGCGGCGATGGCGACGAACACCAACATGGTCGCCCAGTGCAGGGGGCCGAGGCGCGCGACGCGCTTCTGCAGGAAGTCGCGGTACTTGGCGAAGGTGGTGAGCTTGCCGGTGTAGATCGCGGCCATGACGTAGCCGGAGATCAGGAAGAACAGATCGACGATCAGGCTGAAGCTCTTGATCGTGTCGTCGGCCGGCTGCCAGCGGCCGTCCAGATTGATGAAGCGGTTGAAGTGGAAGATCACGATCATGACCGCGCCCACGATGCGCAGGGCGTCGAGGTGCAGCATCTGGTCGGAGTCGGGTTTGAGGGGCGGCAGCTTCATGGGGAAGCTGTGGCATGGCGCATCCCGTCCGTCACGGGATGATCTCTCCTCCCCCTCTTGGGGGAGGGGGACCGCCGAACGGCGGTGGAGGGGGCCTGCGCAGGCGCTGCTGAGTCATGACCAGCCCCCTCCGTCACGGCGCGCTTCGCGGCCGCGCCACCTCCCCCACGAGGGGGAGGAGAGGAAGGCTCGCCAGCCTTGAGGGTTTAAATCGCCACCCGCTTGGCGATCGCGCTCCGCCGCGCCTTCGTCTCCTGCTGGGCCTTCTGCACGGCTTCCGTCTCGGTCGCGTGCAGCAGGTGGTCGATCACCCGCTCCAGGTGGTCGCGCATCGCCTGCCGCGCCGCCGCCGGGTCGCGCGCCTTCAGCGCGTCCACCACCCGCCGATGCTCGACGATCCGGGGCTCCAGCCCCATGCCGCGCGCGCGCGTCAGGATGTTCCGCGCCAGGGGCGAGCGGTTGCGCCAGTCCCAGAGGTTCTCGATCGTGGCGATGATCGCGCCGTTGCCGGTGGCGCGGGCGATGATCATGTGGAAGTCGCGGTCGGCGTCCTCGCCCCGGATCTCTTCCTCGACATGCATCCGCTCCAGCAGGCCTTCCAGCTCGCCGATCTGCTCGTCGCTGATCGAGGTGGCGGCCAGGGCGGCGGCCTCGCCTTCGAACAGGCGGCGGGCCTCGATCAGCTCGAAGGCGCCGATCTCGAAGTCGATGTCGGCCGACGGGGCCACGGGACGGACATTGCCGGTGACATAGATGCCCAGTCCGTGGCGGGCCTCGATCATGCCCAGCATCTCCAGGGCGATCATGGCCTCGCGCAGGGTCGGACGCGACACGCCGAACTGCTCGGCCAGCTCCCGCTCGGTCGGCAGGCGGTCGCCCAGCTTGTACTGCCCCGCCTCGATGGCGTCGGCCACGGAGTCGGCGATCTTGCGGTAGAGCTTGACGTTGTCTGACATGGCTTCGGGCTTTGGGGAGGCTCGGAAAAACGCGTGGAAGGTGTCGGGGCCGTGCGATTCACTAGCACGGGGATCGGCGCGAATTATCCTACTTTTTCTCCCTCTACGACCACGAGGTCAGGTTTTGCCCTCGCTTATGGCCTGACCTTGCCCTCACCAGTCGTGCATCGAGCCGTCCAGGCGGCGGGCGACCGGCAGATAGGCGCGCTGATAGGGGTATTTCGCCGCCAGATCCTCGTCGATATCGACACCCAGGCCGGGCGCCTCGCCCGGATGCAGCATGCCGTCGCTGAAGGTGTAGCTGTGCGGGAACACCGCGTCCGTCTCGGGCGTGTGGCGCATATATTCCTGGATGCCGAAGTTGGGGATCGACAGGTCGAAGTGCAGGGCCGCGCCCATGCAGACTGGCGAAAGATCCGTGGCCCCGTGGCAGCCGGTCCGCACGTGGTGCAGGTCGGCGAAGCTGGCCAGCTTCTTCAGGTGGGTGATGCCGCCGGCGTGCACGACCGTGGCGCGGATGTAGTCGATCAGCTGTTCCTCGATCAGCTGCTTGCAGTCCCAGATCGAGTTGAAGATCTCGCCGATCGCCAGCGGGGTGGTGGTGTGCTGGCGGATGATCCGGAAGCTCCCCTGGTTCTCGGCGGGGACGGCGTCCTCCATCCAGAACAGGCGGTAGGGCTCCAGGTCCTTGCCCAGGCGCGCGGCCTCGATGGGCGTCAGGCGGTGGTGGACGTCGTGCAGCAGGTGCAGGTCCCAGCCCAGGCGCTCTCGGGCGGCGGCGAACAGGTCCGGGGCGGTGCGCAGATAGCGCTCGGTCGACCAGATGGTCTCCTTGGGCAGGTCGCTGTCGGCCGGCTCGTAGAAGAACTTGTCCTTGGAGACGCCATAGGCCCCCGGCATGCCCGGCACGCCGGTCTGCAGGCGGATGGCCTTGTAGCCCTGGCCGGCATAGTGGGCGGCGTTGTCGAGGGTCTCCTCGATCGTCTCGCCATTGGCGTGGCCATAGACCATGACGCCCGTGCGGCAGGCGCCGCCCAGCAGCTGGTAGACAGGCAGGCCGGCGAGCTTGCCCTTGATGTCCCACAGCGCGGTGTCGACCGCGGCGATGGCGGCCATGGTCACCGGCCCGCGACGCCAGTAGGCGCCCTTGTACAGGTACTGCCAGATGTCCTCGATATTGTGGGCGTCGCGGCCGATCAGGCAGGGGATGACGTGCTGGGACAGATAGGCCTCGACCGCCAGTTCGCGGCCGTTCAGGGTCGCGTCGCCGATGCCGTAGACGCCTTCGTCGGTCACGATCTTCAGGGTCACGAAGTTGCGACCCGGGCAGGTGACGATGGTCTTGGCGGCAATGATCTTGGGCATGGTGGCCTTGGAGGACGCTTTTTCTGCAATCGTTTGGCTGGATCGAAAGACCGAAGGCGCGCCCGGTGCGGGGCGCGGGGTGTCCATCTTCCTCCCTGCCTTACCGGTTTACCGCTACCATGAGGGTTGTCAACCCAGTGGTCTGACCACTATGACGGGGTGACCCGACCTTTTTGGCAGGGTTCAAGTTTCAAATAGGCCGTTCTTCCCGGCGAACGCCGGGACCCAGATCGTAAGGCTGAATTCAGGCCCCTCTTGGCCCCGCACAGCCCTTTCAGCTGGGCCCCGGCGTTCGCCGGGGAAAACGGAAAAAACGGGAGTGGAACGATGCGGCTTCTGGCCTTGGCGCTGGGTCTCATGCTCGTGGCGACGACCGCCCGGGCGGAGGACGGCTACGACCTCTGGCTCCGCTATCGGCCCGTCGAGGCCAGCGCAAAGGCCGCCTATGCCGCCCGCGCCGCCGCCATCGCACCGGTCAAGGACACCCCGACCCTGAAGGTCGCCCGCGCCGAGCTGGACCGCGGCCTCACCGGTCTGGTCGGCAAGCCCGCGACCGCCGCCGCCGGCGCCCGTGATGGCGTCATCCAGCTGACGGTCGAGCCGTCCAAGGACCTCGGCGACGATGGCTATCGCATCCGCACCCAGCTGGTGAGCGGCAAGAAGACCACGACCATCTCGGCCGCCAAGGACGTCGGCGTCCTCTATGGCGTCTACCGTTATCTGGAGCTGATCCAGACCCGCCAAAGCGTCGAGACCCTGGACCTGACCTCGGTCCCCAAGGTCAAGCTGCGCATGCTGAACCACTGGGACAACCTCAATGGCCACGTCGAACGCGGCTATGCCGGGCGCTCGATCTTCGACTGGTGGAAGCTGCCCGGCCATGTCGACCCGCGCATGGTCGACTACGCCCGCGCCAACGCCTCGATCGGCATCAACGGCACTGTCGTGAACAACGTCAACGCCAAGGCCGATAGCCTCACGCCCGCCTATATAGCCAAGCTGGCCGCCCTGGCCGACACCTTCCGGCCCTACGGCATCAAGGTCTATCTATCGGCCCGCTGGTCGGCCCCGATCGAGATCGGCGGCCTGAGGACCGCCGACCCCACCGACCCGGCCGTCGCCGCCTTCTGGAAGGCCAAGGCCGACGAGATCTACAAGGCCGTGCCCGACTTCGGCGGCTTTCTCGTGAAGGCCAATTCCGAGGGCCAGCCTGGTCCGCAGGACTATGGCCGCACCCATGTCGACGGGGCCAACATGCTGGCCGACGCCGTGGGCCCGCACGGCGGCGTCGTGATCTGGCGCGCCTTCGTCTATTCGCACGAGCAGCCCGACGACCGCGCCAAGCAGGGCTATACCGAGTTCAAGGACTTCGACGGCAAGTTCCGCGACAACGTCGCCATCCAGGTCAAGAACGGCGCCATCGACTTCCAGCCGCGCGAGCCGTTCCACCCGCTGTTCGGGGCCATGCCGAAGTCCAACCTGGGCATGGAGTTCCAGATCACCAAGGAATACCTCGGGTTCTCCACACACCTCGTCTATCTGGGCCCGCTGTTCGAAGAGACCCTGAAGGCCGACACCATGACCGAGGGCAAGGGCTCGACCGTGGCCAAGGTGGTGGACGGCTCGCTGGACCATCACAAGCTCACCGTCATGGCCGGCGTGGCCAATATCGGCAGCGACCGCAACTGGTCGGGCTCGAACTTCGACCAGGCCAACTGGTACGCCTTCGGTCGCCTGGCCTGGGACCCGGAAGCCTCGGCCAAGGACATCGCGACCGACTGGACGAAGATGACCTTCGGCGCCGATCCGCGCCTGGTGACGCCGGTCGTGGCCATGATGATGGGCTCGCGCGAGGCGGCGGTGGACTACATGACCCCGCTGGGCCTGCACCACCAGATGGGCCGCAGCCACCACTATGGCCCCGGGCCCTGGGTCGCCGGCGGGCCGCGCGCGGATTGGACCAGCGTCTACTACGCCAAGGCCGGGCCTGACGGCGTCGGCTTCGACCGCACGCCCTCGGGGTCCAACGCCACGGCCCAGTACGCGCCGGAGGTGGCCAAGTGCTTCGCCGACGTGAAGTGCGTCGACGAGAAGGACCTGCTGTGGTTCCACCACCTGCCCTGGGACTACCGCCTGAAGTCCGGCGACACCCTGTGGGACGGGCTGGTCAAGCACTACGGGCGCGGTGTGTCGTACGTAGACGGCATGGAGAAGACGTGGGCGGGCCTGACGCCGTACGTCGACGCCGAGCGCCACAAGGAAGTCGCCGACTACCTGAAGATCCAGCGCGACGAGGCCCAGTGGTGGCGCGACGCGTCGGTGGCGTGGTTCGGCAGCTTCTCGAAGAAGCCGCTGCCGCCGGGCGAGAAGGCGCCGGCGAGGAGCCTGGAATATTACGAGAGCCTGGAGTTCCCGTGGGCGCCGGGGAACGGGCAGTAGCTCTCCTCCCGCCGCACCAACCCTTGTCATCCCGGAAAGCCCGTAGGGCTTGTCCGGGACCCAGGGGCGGCCGGCACGGCGTTCACGCACCCCTGGGTCCCGGACAACGCCTGCGGCGTTTCCGGGATGACAAGGATTAGGGCTGCGGATAGTCAGCAGTTCAACGTCTCGTATAAATCCAGCCACTGCGGGTTCTCCGCCTCGATCAGCCGCAGCTTCCATTTCCGCCGCCAGCGCTTAAGGCGCTTCTCGTGCAGGATCGCCTGATCGATCTCGCCATGCTCGGCGTACCAGACCAACTTCGTGACGTCGTACTTGGTCGTGAAGCCTTTGAGATGCTTTTCGCGATGCTCCCAAATCCGGCGCGAGAGGTCGTTGGTGACCCCGACATAGAGCGTGCCGTTTCGTCCGCTGGCGAGGATGTAGACGAAGTACGAGCGCATCTCGTGATGTAACTATGGGTTGATTTCAAGCTCAACCACCCTCTTGTCGTCTGTCCATCTCTTGTCATCCCGGAAGCCTCGCAGAGGCTGTCCGGGACCCAGGGGGTGAAGGAACGCCGTGCGCGCCGCCCCTGGGTCCCGGACAAGCCCTACGGGCTTTCCGGGATGACAAGCTTTTGGGGAAGCGCGAAGTGGCGGTTAAGTGATCGCGCTTCGTCATTCAGCTGACTCACCACCCTCGGGGCTCCGCATGAAACTCCTCGCCGCCACGGCCACCGCCGCGTTCCTGGCCACAGCCGCTCAAGCCGCGCCCCTCAACGTCCCCGCCACGCTGAAGACCATCGACGCCCAGCTGGACCGCGACTACCCGTCGCTGGAGGCGCTCTACAAGGACATCCACGCCCATCCGGAGCTGGGCTTCCAGGAGGTCGAGACGGCCAAGAAGCTGGCCGCCCAGATGCGCAGCCTCGGCTTCACCGTCACCGAGGGCGTCGGCAAGACCGGGCTCATCGCGGTGTTCAAGAACGGCGACGGCCCCAAGGTGCTGATCCGCACCGAGCTGGACGGCCTGCCGATGCAGGAGCAGTCGGGCCTGCCCTATGCCAGCCAGGCGACGGCGACCTATCGCGACGAGAAGACCTTCACCGCCCACTCGTGCGGCCACGACATCCACATGGCCGCCTGGGTCGGGACGGCGAAACAGCTGGTCGCGATGAAGGCCAAGTGGAAGGGCACGTTGGTCTTCATCGCCCAGCCCTCGGAAGAGACCACCGGCGGCGCGCGGGCCATGCTGGCCGACGGGCTGTTCGACAAGATCGGCGGCAAGCCGGACTACGGCTTCGCTTTGCACGTCGGCAACGGTCCGGCCGGCGAGGTGGCGTGGAAGGCCGGGGTGCTGACCTCGACCTCGGACGGGCTGGACATCACCTTCAACGGTCGCGGCGGCCACGGCTCGATGCCGGCGACCACCATCGATCCGGTGCTGATGGCGGCCCGCTTCGCCGTCGACGTCCAGAGCGTGATCAGCCGTGAGAAGGACCCGTCGGCGTTCGGCGTCGTCACGGTCGGTTCGATCCAGGCGGGCAGCGCCGGCAACATCATCCCCGACAAGGCCCGCGTGCGCGGCACCGTCCGCACCCAGGACGCCGCCGTGCGCGAGAAGGTGCTGGACGGCGTCCAGCGCACCATCAAGGCGGTGGTCGACATGGCCGGCGCCCCGCCCGCCGACGTCAAGATCACCCCCGGCGGTAAGATGGTGGTCAACGACCAGGCCCTGACCGACCGCACGGCGGTGGTGTTCAAGGCCGCGTTCGGCAAGAACGCCGTGGTTCAGGACAAGCCCGGCTCGGCGTCCGAGGACTATTCGGAGTTCGTGCTGGCCGGCGTGCCGTCGGTCTATTTCGGCATCGGCGGCTATGACCCGGCCGAGATCGCCAAGGCCAAGGCGGAGGGCCGCCAGATCCCGTCCAACCACTCGCCGTTCTTCGCCCCCACGCCGCAGCCGACCATCCGGACGGGCGTCGAGGCCATGACCCTGGCGATCCTCAACGTCACGGGGAAGTAGTCTAGCCCACCAGCCTGCGCGCCAGCCCCTGCACGACGGGGCTGGCCGCCAGCAGCGCGTGGACCGGCTGGGCGAGGACGATCAGTCCCACGCCCCACAGATAGGCCGGATGGATGCGGCGGCGCGTGGCCAGGTCGAACAGCGGCCCGACCAGGGCCAGCAGGATCAGCAGGCCGATCGAGGCGGGGATGATGTTGTGCAGCCCCAGGCCCCGCAGCGGGATCAGCCGTCCCAGCGCCGGCCAGGTCAGCAGCACGGTGGCGCACAGCAGCAGCCGCTTGTGCCAGGCGCTCTGCCGTCGCAGCAGGATGGCGGCGACGTAGAGCCCCAGGAACAGGAAGATGTCGGTGACGTCGGCCGCCATCATCTCGGCGGGCGTGAAGAACGGCGGCGTCGCGCCGCGCTTGATGGCCAGGAGGTTGGTGGCCAGGCCCAGCGGGACCATGGCCGCGACCAGGCCGACCGACAGCCAGCCCAGGCGGCGGTGCAGGGCCAGCGAGCGCTTTCCGATCAACCAGGCCTGGACGGCGAACAGCACGATCCAGCCGGTCATGGCCGCGCCGTGCAGGTGCACCCAGAACGGCAGGCCGGGCGGCGCCAGGCTGGACGTGTAGGTGGGGCCAAAACCGCTGGCCACGACCACGGCGACGACGCCGGCCATGATCGTGAAGAACCGCCGGTCCGCGCCCGGGGCCGACCAGCCCTGGAAGTCCACTGTCGTCATGTGTCAGCCCCCGCTGTTGGCCCGAGCCTACACCAATCCGCGAGATTGCATATCGACGTTCCGCCACTTGCGGGCGGTGGTGTTCGGGGCGCCGCAATCCCCCAAACAGGGGGTGTCCCCGTAACGGCGTTCTGTGATGGTTGCGGCCGCGCTTGTCCTGTCTCAAGGTCTGGCGGCGACAATCGTTTTCAGCAAAGGCCGGATGCGCGCCTCTTCACCCACCACCCTGCTGCTCGGCGTCGTCCTGCTGTGCGTGGCGACGGCGCTGATCGGCGTGTGGATGGCGCTGAGCCCGCCGTGGCTGGGCGCGGGCTTCACCGCCAAGCCGGACGGGGCCGTGGTGATCACGCGCTTGACCGCTGGCGGTCCGCTGGACCGCGTCGGGGCCAAGGTCGGCGACCGCCTGGCGGGCGTCGGCGGCGACCGTGCTTCGCCCACCCTGCAGGCCTCCGAGATCGGCGGCCTCCATACTCCCGCCACCCAGACCGCCGCCCGCGAGAAGGACCGCCTGGAGGGCGCCTTCGCCAAGGCCCTCTCGGCCAAGCCGCTGGTGCTGCGCCTGGCCAGGCCGGACGGGAGCCAGCGGGTCGTGACCCTGGACGACCGCGTCCGGCCGCTGTCGAAGCTGGGGGCGGAGTTCTGGGCCAACCTGGCGTTCGGCCTGATCGCCACCCTGATCGTCGGCTGGGTCTGGGCGCTGCGACCGCGCGACCTTTCCACCCAGCTGTTCGGCGTCACCGGCCTGTCGATGCTGGCCTTCACCTTCGGCTGGGCGGTCAATTCCAGCGTCGAGCTGGTGATGGACGGGACCCTGACGGTCGTCGCCCAGCGGCTGAACATGATCGGGGCCGTGGCGTTCGGCGGGGCGATGATCGCCTTCTTCCTGGCCTATCCCAAGCGGGTGACGAAGGCGCCGCTGATGCTGCTGGCGCCGCTGTGGGTGCTGGGCTGGGCGCTGACGCCGCTGTTGCCGGGCAATCCGTCCACGGAGAGCATGGGCCAGGCGATCACCTCGATCGAGATGGCCCTGATCATCGTCGCCATCGGCGTCCAGGCCTTCGCCAGTCGCCGCGACCCCGCCGCCATGGCCGCCACCCGCTGGCTTGGGCTGTCGGTGATCGTCGGGGCCGGGGCCTTCATCGGCAATGTCGCCGTGCCGATCGCGCTGGGGATGCGGCCGTTCCTGGACCCGCGCTTCTCGCTGGGCTTCTTCGTGATCATCTATGTCGGCATGGCCGTAGGCCTGCGCCGCCATCGCCTGTTCGAGCTGGACCAGTGGGCGTTCCGGATCCTGTTCTACATCAGCGCCGGCGCGGCCCTGCTGGCCCTGGACGGCCTGCTGATCACCGCGATGGGGACCAGCCCGCAGGCGGCGCTGGGCGTGTCGCTGCTGGTGGTCGCCTTCGCCTACCTGCCGTTCCGCGACGTGCTGTGGCGGCGGACCCTGGGCCGCAAGACCATGAAGGACCACGAGATGTTCGCCGCCGTGGCCCAGGTCGCCCTGATCCACGACGCCGAGGCCCGCGCGGAGGCGTGGAAGGCGCTGCTGTCCAAGGTCTATGAGCCGCTGGAGATCGGCCCGGGCCAGGCCGCGACGACCAGGGCCGAGATCCTCGACGAGGGCGTGGCGCTGGGCCTGCCCGCCGCCGCCGGGACCACGGCCCTGACCTTGCGCTTCCCATTTCGGGGCCGGGGCCTGTTCGGCGTTCCCCAGGCCCAGCTGGCCGACCAGCTGGTCGGGCTGCTCAGCCAGATCGAGGAAGGCCGCGACGCCTATGCCCGTGGCGTGGTCGAGGAGCGCCTGCGCATCGCCCGCGACCTGCATGACGACGTCGGGGCGCGGCTGCTGTCGGGCCTGCACCGCCAGGACCTCAGCCAGACCCGCGAGGCCATGCGTGGGGCGATCGGCGACCTGCGCTCGATCGTCTCGGGCCTGTCGGGCCACGACCTGCCGCTGGAGGCGGTGCTGGCCGACCTGCGCCACGAGACCTCCGAGCGGCTGGAGGCGGCGGGCCTGGCCCTCGATTGGCCGCCGGTCGAGCTGCGCGATCCGGGCCGCACCGCGCCCTATCGCGTCTACAAGAACCTGACCTCGGCCGTGCGCGAGGTGGTGTCCAACGCCATCCGCCATGCGGGGGCCACGACGGTGGCCGTCACGGTGCACGAGGATGGGGGGCGACTGGAGCTGACCCTCAGCGACGACGGGGTCGGCCTGCCCAGCGCGCCGGGCGGTCGGCGCAGCGGCCTGGCCAACCTTGAGCGCCGCCTGGGCGAGATCGGCGGGGCGGTCGAGATCCCCGAGACGACGCGGGGCACGGTGATCCGCCTCTCCGCGCCCATCGATGCGAGCGCCTCGGCATGACCCTTCCCGCCACCGCCCTCGTCCTGGAAGACCAGGCCGAGACCCGCGAGCACCTGCTGGCGGCGCTGGCCGAAGCCTTTCCCGGCGTGGTGGCGAGGGGCGCGGCCGACCTGGCCGAGGCCCGCTCGTTCCTGTGCGAGGGCGCGCCGGACCTGGCCCTGGTCGACCTGGCCCTTCCGGACGGACGCGGCGTCGACTTCCTGCGGGATCTGGCCGAGCGCTCGGGCGGGGCGACGCGGTCGGTGGTGGTGACCATCTACGCCGACGACGCCCATCTGTTCGACGCCATCGCGGCGGGAGCGGGCGGCTACCTGCTCAAGGACATGGGCCGCGAGGAGCTGGTGCGCTACCTGCGCCGCCTGGAAGCCGGCGAGACCCCGCTGTCGCCGGCCGTGGCCCGGCGGATGCTGGACTATTTCCGGGCTCGCCCCGCCCCGATGGCGGCCGAGCCCGAAGCGGCTTTAACGCCCCGCGAGACCGAGGTCCTACGGCTGATCGGCCGGGGCCTGCGCTCGGGCGAGGCGGCCAAGGTCATGGGCGTCACCGAGCTGACCGTGGCGGGGTATGTGAAGGCGATCTATCGCAAGCTCAACATCTGCTCCCGGGCCGAGGCGGCGCTGGAGGCGCAGAAGCGGGGGTTGGTTTAGGGCTACGCTGCCAAACCCAACAAACCCCCGTCTCCCCGGCGAAGGCCGGGGCCCAGATTCATCCTGAGCGTCTGGGGATGATCCGAGATACGCCGCGTCAGCCAGTCGAGCGCTCGTGGGTTCGATCTGGGCCCCGGCTTTCGCCGGGGAGACGGAGGAGGGGGCGCTCTTCCACCGATCCAATTTTCGCCGCGAAGTTCCGCTCAAGGATCGCTACGGTGTCGCTCACTGACACCAGCGTTCGAAAGACCCTTGATGCGCCTTCTCGCCCCCCTGGCCCTCGCGGCCTTCCTCGCCGCCGGCGCCGCCGGCGCCGCCAACGCCCAGGTCACGCCGTCCGCGCCGCCGCAACTGAACGCCGGCCCGTCGGCCAACGCCCTGGCCGGCAAGGCCTTCCTGGAGAAGAACGCCAAGGCGCCGGGCGTGGTGACCCTGCCGTCGGGTCTGCAATACAAGGTCGTGACCTCGGGCCCGAAAACCGGCCCGTCGCCCAAGGTCGGCGACATCGTCAAGGTGAACTACGAGGGCAAGCTGCTGGACGGCACGGTGTTCGACTCGAGCTTCGCGCGCGGCAAGGCGGCGATCATGCCGGCCGACGGCCTGATCCAGGGCTGGCTGGAAGCCCTGCCGCTGATGAAGGTCGGCGACGAGTGGACGCTGTATATCCCGTCGGAGCTGGGCTACGGCCCGCGCGACATGGGCGAGATCCCGCCCGATAGCGTGCTGGTGTTCCGGCTGCAGCTGATTGGGATGCTGGCGGTCGATTAGGGCGGCGCTGGCCCCTCCACCAGCTTCGCTGGTCCCCCTCCCCCAAGAGGGGGAGGAGAGGGTTTCCCCAGCGGGGGAGGGTAAGGTTCTCCGCCCCGCTTGGGGGCGGACAGACCTGCGTCAGCAGGTCAGGTGGGGGCCTGTGCGGCGCTTCGCGACTTCATCAGCGGCTGGATCTTCTCCCCGAAGTCCTCGACCCCCTTCACGAAGTCGTCGAAGGTCAGCAGCACCCCCGCCGTGCCCGGCACCGCGGCGATCTCGTCCATCATCCGGGCGATGCTCTCATAGCTCCCCACCAGGGTGCCCATGTTCAGGTTCACCGCCGACTCCGGCGCGGCCAGCTGGGTCGTATTGGTCGTCGCCCCGGCCTTGGCGTTGGGCGCGGCCTGGTTGGTCAGCCACGCCAGCGCCTCCTGGTCCGCGCCCTCGCGGTAGGACTGCCACTTGGCCATGGCCTTCTCGTCGGTCTCGTCGGCGATGATCATGAACAGGATGAACGACTGCACGTCGCGGCCGGTCTTCTCCGCCGCCGCCTCCAGCCGCTTGTTCACGCTCGCAAAGGCCGTCGGGGTGTTGGTCCCCTTGCCCAGGGCGAAGCTGTAGTCGGCATATTGCGCGGTGAAGGCCAGGCCCTCGTCGGACGAGCCGGCGCAGATCAGCTTGGTCTCCTTGGGGTGCGGGCTGACCCGGCAGTCGTCCATGGCGAAGTACTTGCCCTTGAAGTCCGAGACCCCGGTCTCCAGCAGCTCCTTCAGCACGGTCGTGTATTCGGCCAGGTAGTTGTAGCGGTCGGTATAGTGCTCTTCGCCTGGCCACAGGCCCATCTGCGAGTACTCGGCCTTCTGCCAGCCGGTGACCAGATTGATGCCGAAGCGGCCCGGGGCGATCGAGTCGATGGTCGAGGCCATGCGCGCCACGATGGCCGGCGGGATGGTCAGGGTGGCGACGGTGGCGAAGATCTTGATCTTCGACGTCACGGCCGCCAGGCCCGACATCAGGGTGAAGCTCTCGAGATTGTGCTCCCAGAACTCGGTCTTGCCCCCGAACCCCCGTAGCTTGATCATCGAGAGCGCGAAGTCGAAGCCGTACTTCTCCGCTTTCTGGGTGATCTCTTTGTTGAGCTCGAAGCTGGGCATGTACTGCGGAGAGTTCTCCGAGATCAGCCAGCCGTTGTTGCCGATGGGGATGAAGACGCCGACCTGCATGTGTGCCCCTTTTCCTTGATCTCTAAATTCCGTTTCCCCGGCGAAAGCCGGGGCCCAGATTCATCCGGGGCGGTTTGGGTTGATCCGAGATGCGCCCCGCCAACTCGCCCGAAGCTCTGGGTTCGATCTGGGCCCCGGCTTTCGCCGGGGAGACGGAAGAGGGATGGCCATCACGCTCCCTCCAGGAACTTCACCAGTCCCTCGTTGAACGTTTCCGGATCTGTCACCGTGAAGCCGTGGCCGCCCCAGGCGAACTGCTGGAGGTCGGCGTTGGGCAGGCGGCCGGCCAGGCGCTGCGAGCAGAGCGGCGGCACCAGCATGTCGTCGGCGCTGGCGCTGATCAGCACGCGGTGGGTGATCTCCTCCAGCCGCGCGTCGACGTCGAAGGCCAGCAGGGCGTTGATCCGCGCCAGCATCACCTCGCGCGGCGGGAAGCCGGCGACGTGATGAGCCTCCTCGGCCTGCAGGCGGGTGTGGTTCCGCGAGATCCAGTCGGCCGGATAGAGGAAGATCGGCTGGGCGTGGACATAGGCCTCCGGGCCCGTGTCGTTCAGCAGGTGGATGCGGGTGTCGAAGCAGCGGCGGATGTGCGGATCGGGCCGGCTCCAGCCGTTGACGACGACCAGCTTGCCGAGGCGGTCGGGGTGGTCGAGGGCCAGTTGCAGCCCGGCATTGCCGCCGGCCGCGTGGCCGACGACGTGGGCCTTGGCGAGCCCGAGCGCGTCCATGACCTTGACCATGTCCTGCGCCATGTGGGCGACGGTGTAGTTGGCGGGCAGCTCGCGGACGCTGCGGCCCGTGCCCCGGTGGTCGTACAGCACCACCGGCCAGCGCTCGGTCAGCGCCTGCATCTGCGGCGCCCAGAACGCGCCGGAGCCACCCAGGCCGGAGGACAGCAGCACCACCTCGCGGCCGGCCACGGGACCGCCGTGCAGCTCGTAGAACAGGCCGTCGACGACGCCGGAGGTCATCGCTTGCCGATGTGCGCCACGGACGCGATCTCGACCACGAAGCCGGGCTTCACCAGGCCGCACTGGATGCAGTAGCGGGCCGGTTTGTCGCCGGGGAAGTACTCGGCATAGACCTTGTTCATCGGCGCGTAGTGGGCCCAGTCGGTCAGGAAGATGTGGTTCATGGTCACGTCCTCCATCGTCCCGCCGGCGGTCTCGATGACCGACTTGATGGTCTCCAGCACCTGGCGGGTCTGGGCCTCGGCGTCGTCGGGGAAGGCGACGTTGTTGTCCTTGTCGAAGGCCAGGGTGCCCGAGACGTAGACGATGCCGTCGGCCAGGGTTCCCGGCGAGAACGGGGCGATCGGGACGCCCGTGCCGGGCGGGGTGATGACGGTCTTGGGCATGGTGCTCTTCCCTTACTTGTCAGGCCCTGCGTCCTTCGAGGCCTGCTTCGCAGGCGCCTCAGGATGAGGAATTCAGTACATGCGGTCCTCATCCTGAGGTGCGCGCTCCTGAGCGCGCCTCGAAGGACGCACCGCGTTTCAGCTGGGCGCCAGCTGCCCGAACGCCCCCTTGAAATCGGCCGTCGTCGAGACCCAGCCGAAGAAGGTCTCGATGTTGAACAGCGCCGCTTTCTGGAGGAACTCCGGCCCCGCCTGGTGGGTGGCGTCCTCCAGCACGGTCCCGAAATATTCGAGCATGAAGCCGTCGCGCAGGGTCGACTCCACGCAGACGTTGGTGGCGATGCCGACGAAGACCAGGTGCCGGATGCCCCGCGCCCGCAGCACGCTGTCCAGCTGGCTGTTGAAGAAGCCGCTGTAGCGCGTCTTGTGCAGCTGGATGTCGCCCGGCTCGGGCTTCAGCTCATCGACCAACTCGTAGTCCCACTGGCCGCGCGCCAGCAGCTTGCCTTGCAGCTCGGGCCTGGCGCGCATGGTCTTCAGGGCGTTGGATTTCCACCAGTTGGGCGAGCCGGGGCCGCCGGCCTCGACGTACTGGTCGTCCCAGCCGTTCTGGAAATAGACCACCTGGATGCCGGCCGAGCGGGCCACGGCCAGCACGCCCTTGATCTCCTGGATGACCTTGGCCGCGCCCGAGATGTCGAAGCCGGCGAGATCGAGATACCCGCCCGGCGAGGCGTAGGCATTCTGCATGTCGATGACGATCACGGCCGTCGTCTTGGGATCGACCGGGATCGGTTCGGGCCGCGCGGGCAGCATGATCGCATCGGGCGACAGCGGGGTGATCCGAGAGCTCATCGACGCGGCTCCTTGTGATTTCCAGACGGCATGGAATACCATTCGGAAGAACGTTGCAATCCGAACCATTCGGTCCATGTTTGACCAAATGGTCCAAGTTCGAGATCGCATGACCGACCCCGCCGCCAAGACCGTCAAGCCGCCGCGCGGGCTCGCCGCCAAACCGGCTTCCGGCGCCCGCAAGCTGGTCAAGGCCGCCCAAGCCTTGAGCGACATCAAGGCGGCGCAACCTCCGAAAGGGCCACGGGCGAAAGCCGGCGAGGCCCGCAAGGCCGTGATCCTGAAAGCCGCCCTGGGCGTCTTCGCGCGCCTGGGCGTGGACGGGGCCAGCGTCGAGGCCATCGCCCAGGCGGCCGGGATCTCCAAGGCCAACCTGCTCTACTACCACCCGACCAAGGAGGCCCTGTACGTGGCGGTGCTGGAGCAGGGGCTGTCGCTGTGGCTGGCGCCGCTGTCCCGCTTCACCGAGGGCGACGACCCGGCGCAGGCCATCGCCGCCCTGATCGACGCCAAGCTGGTGCTCAGCCGCGATCACCCCGAGATCTCGCGCCTGTTCGCCCTGGAGATGCTGCGCGGCGCGCCGCTGCTCAAGCCCGTTCTGGCGGGGCCTCTGAAGGCGGTGTTCGACGCCAAGGTCGCGGTGATCCAGGCCTGGATCGACGCCGGAAGGCTATGCCGGGTCGATCCGTCGCACCTGATCTTCGCGGTCTGGGCCCTGACCCAGCACTATGCCGATTTCGCCGTCCAGGTGCGGGCCCTGACCGGCGGCAAGACCTTGTCGGACAAGGCGTTCATGGACGAGACCCGCGCCGCCCTGACGGCCCTGATCCTTGATGGGGTAAGGATTCGTTAGCCATGCGCTGCGGCGCCGCGTCACCTGTCGGGGAACGCCGTTCGCCTACAGGGTGAGTGCATGGTTCGGCTCTCGTCCCTCCTTCCGCTGTCCTCCAAGGACCCCGATGCGCGGCCCCTGCGGCTGATCCTCGGCATCGTCGGCGCGGCCGCCGTGCTGGTGGTCGTGTCGATCCTGGGCAGCGTGGCCCTGATGCTGCTGGCCGCCCGTTCGGTGGACCGCACCGACACCGCCGACGACACCATCCTGGTGCGCCACACCCTGGAGCGCAGCCTCAACCGCCTGGAGCGCGAGGCGACCTCGGCCACGGTCTGGGACCTGGCCTATGCGGCCATGGACTGGAACCCCGACCCGGCCTGGGCCGACACCAACCTCGCCAACTATTATCGCAGCCAGTTCGGCCACGACGTGACCTTCGTCATGCGGTCGGGCCAGGTGGTCTACGCCTCCAAGCTGGGCAAGCGCGTCGCGCCGGCGGCGCTGGGCGACTTCCCGACCCTGGCCGCCCGCATCGCCGCCGACATCGCCGCCGAGGCGCGCGTCGCCCGCCGCGCCGGCAAGGTCAGCACCGCCGGCGAGGTCACCCGCACCGGCCTGCTGCGCGTGGACGGCGCCACCTACATGGTCGCCTTCGCCGCCGTCGCGCCCGAGAGCGTCCGCGGCGCCCTGGCCTATAACGGCCCGCCCGCCGTGGTCGTCACCGCCCGCCGCCTCGACAGCGTCTTCGTCCACGGCGTGGCCGACGACCTGGGCCTGAAGGGCCTGACCTTCCTGGCCCATCCAGGCGACCGCGAGCCGCACGTGCCCCTGCTGGGCATGGACGGCCAGACCGCCGGCGCCCTGGTCTGGGACGCCGAGAATCCCGGCCTGTCGCTGCTGAAGGGCCTGGCCCCGTGGATCGTCGCCGGCTTCGTCGTGCTGGCCGCCGCCGGCGCCGTCCTGACCCGCCGGGTGCTGGAGGCCCTGCGCAAGCTGGAGGCCGGGCGCCTGGACCTGATCGCCGCCAAGGAAGAGGCCGAGGCCGCCAACGCCGCCAAGACCCGCTTCCTGGCCAATATGAGCCACGAGGTCCGCACCCCGCTGAACGGCGTGCTGGGCATGGCCCAGGTCATGGCCGTCGACACCCTGAGCGAGACCCAAGGCCGCCGCCTGCAGATCCTGCAGGAGTCCGGCCAGTCGCTGCTGGCCCTGCTGAACAGCATCCTGGACATCGCCCGGCTCGAGACCGGCGCCGTGCGCCTGCGGGCCGAGCCCTTCGACCTGGCCGGCCTGGTCGAGGCCTCGTGCGCGGCCTTCTCCGGCGCGGCCATGGCCAAGGACCTGGCGCTGACCGCCGACATCGCCCCCGAGCTGCGCGGCCGCTGGGTCGGCGACCCGATGCGCCTGCGCCAGGTGCTGGGCAACCTGGTCGCCAACGCGGTGAAGTTCACCGACGAGGGCCGGATCACCGTCCGCGTCCGTCCGTCGGGCAAGGGCCTGCGAGTCGAGGTCGAGGACACGGGTCTGGGCATCGCCGCCGAGCACCTGCCCGAGCTGTTCAAGACCTTCTCCCAGGTCGACACCTCGCTGACTCGCGCCCATGACGGGGCCGGCCTGGGCCTGTCGATCTGCCGCGAGCTGGTCGAGCTGATGGGCGGAACCATCGGCGTGCACTCGACGCCGGGGCAGGGGTCCAGCTTCCACTTCGTCGTGCCGCTGATGCAGGCGATGGTCGAGCGGCCGGCGCTGCGGGTGGTGCGGTAGGGCCGAGCGTGATCCTCGTCCTTCGACAAGCTCAGGATGAGGATCAAGGCCGGTTCAGTAGAAACCTCATCCTGAGCTTGTCGAAGGACGAGGTTTCGGTTCCGCCGCCTGCACAGTTCCCGCGCAGCCACTTCGTCAGGGCGCCGATAAATCGGAGCCTTTGACGCCACGTCACGCCCAGCCGCCCCCTAACCCTCGCCGTCTCGCCGACCGCTGTTAGCCCTTACGCACACCGTCCATCGCGACGGTTCTGTCGGGGACGGGCTTTCCAATGGAATCCGGAGTAAGGGCGCCAACCAGGCGTCAGCTTCTATCGGCCATCGCCAAGGTCGGCGGCACGGCCGCGCTGTACCAGGCCATGACCACGCTGGGCCACGCGGCCGAGACCCAGTTCCATGGGCCGCCCAACCTGCAGGGCGCGCGGCCGGGCGCCAGCGTCATCGTGCTGGGCGCGGGCCTGGCCGGGATGCTGGCGGCGTTCGAGCTGACCAAGGCCGGCTACAAGGTCCAGATCCTGGAATTCCAGAACCGCGCCGGCGGCCGCAACTGGTCGCTGCGGGGCGGAGACACCTACACCGAACTCGGCGGCGCGACCCAGAAGGTCGGCTTCGCCAGCGGCAACTACCTCAACCCCGGCCCCTGGCGCATCCCGCACCATCACCGGACCCTGCTGCACTACTGCAAGCAGTTCGGCGTGGCCCTGGAGCCGTTCATCCAGTTCAACCACTCCGGCTGGGTGCACTCGTCCCAGGCCTTCGGCGGCAAGCCGGTGCGCTTCAACACCGCCGCCGCCGACTTCGAGGGCAATATCGCCGAGCTGCTGGCCAAGTCGGTCAACGCCAAGGCGCTGGACGACACCGTCACGGCCGAGGATCGCGACAAGCTGCTGGAGGCCCTGAAGGGCTGGGGCATGCTGGACAACGACTACAAGTATTCGGCGTCCCTGAAGGCCTCCAGCCATCGCGGCTTCGAGCGGCCCGGCGGCGGCGGGGTGAACGGCGCGCCGATCCCGTCCAAGGACCTCAACAGCCTGCACGACGTGCTGGACCCGCAGGTCTGGACCTCGATGGCCTTCTTCATGGGCAGCGAGATGCAGACCACCATGTTCCAGCCGGTGGGCGGCATGGACATGATCGGCAAGGCCTTCGCCAAACAGGTCGAGAGCCTGATCACCTATGGCGCCAAGGTCAGCAAGATCGCCCAGGACGACAAGGGTGTGGTGGTCAGCTGGACCGATGTGGCCACCGGCAAGGCCTCGGACGCCAAGGCCGACTGGTGCGTCTGTACGATCCCGCTGGGCATCCTGGGCCAGATGGACCTGCAGGTCACCGACGAGATGATGGCCGCCATCAAGGCCGTCCCGTACTCCGGCCAGGTCAAGATCGGCCTGGAGATGAAGCGCCGCTTCTGGGAGGAGGACGACTACATCTACGGCGGCCACAGCTTCACCGACCAGGAGATCGGGCTGATCTCGTATCCGAACAACAACATGTTCGGGAACGGGCCGGCGGTGCTGCTGGGGGCGTTCGCCCGCGACCTGGGCGCCTTCCGCCTGGCCGGCATGACGCCCGACCAGCGGATCGAGGCGGCGTTGGCGCAAGGGTCCGTGCTGCACCCGGCCAGCTACCGCAAGGAGTTCTCCAACGGCGCCTCGGTGGCCTGGAGCCGCGTGCCCTGGACGCTGGGCTGCTGCGCCCGCTGGAACGAGGACACCCGCAAGGAGCACTACCAGACCCTGGTCGGCATGGACCGCCGGATCGTGCTGGCCGGCGAGCACGCCTCCTATGTCGGCTGCTGGATGGAGGGGGCGCTGCTCTCGTCCATCGACGCCATCACCCGTCTGCACAAGCGCGCGCTGGAGGCCTAGAGGATGAAGCGGTTTGTTCTAGTGGCCGCGCTGATGGCGGCTTTCCCGGCGGCGGCGCAGGACGGCGCCGGCGGCGTGGTGCGGGTGCAGAAGCCGGTGACCGGCGAGCAGGTCTATGGCGCGGTCTGCCAGGCCTGCCACATGGCCGACGCCAAGGGCGCGAGCGGGGCGGGGACGATCCCGGCCCTGGCGTCGAACCCCAGGCTGGCCGGCGCGGCCTATCCGATCATGGTGGTGACGGGCGGCAAGGGGGCGATGCCGGGGTTCAGCGGCGTGCTGTCCAACGCCCAGATGGCCGAGGCGGTGACCTATGTGCGGACCCACTTCGGCAATGCCTACGCCAAGCCGGTGACGGAGGCGGACGTGGCCAAGATCGCCAAGCCACCGCCCGCGGCGTCGCACTAGAGCGAGGGGCCGATCCGGAGATAATTCTCCTCCCCCTCTTGGGGGAGGGGGACCGCCGAACGGCGGTGGAGGGGGACAGCGCCGGCGCCATTCAGGCCGCACAAGCCCCCTCCGTCTCGCCGCGCTTCGCGGCGATCCACCTCCCCCAAACGGGGAGGAGAAAGAGCGCCGCCTATTCCGCCGCTTCCACCACCCCCGCGATCGCATCCAGCTGCCACGCGATCCCGTGCTCGCGCCCCTCGGCCGAGTAGTACCCGTCCAGGAACGCCCCGACCTCGGTCACCACCAGCCGCGTCCCGGCGCCTTCAGGCCGGAACTCCAGGGTCGCCACGGACGCCGAAGCCAGCGGCTCCCCGTGGTGCATCCAGTACGTATAGACGATCCGCTCGTTCGGGATGATTTCCAGGTAGCGGTTGTAGAACCGGTGCTTCGGCTCGCTCGGCGGGCCGCCGATGCTGTGTTCCTCGCCGCCGACGCGGAAGTCGTACTTCTGGTCCGGCGGACCCCATTCGTCGGGGCCCTTGAACCACAGCTTCTTCTTCTCCGGATCGGCGAAGGCGGCGAACACCCGGGCGGGCGCGGCGGCGTAGGTCCGCTCGACGGTGAAGGTGGCGTGGATGACGTTGCGGTCGGTCATTTCTGCGTTTCCTCGTCCTCGGCGGCCAGGAACGCGCCCAGCCGGTCGAGGCGCTGCTCCCACTGGGTGCGCCTCTGGTTGATCCATTGTTCGGCCAGGCTCAGCACGTCGGGATTGATCCGGCAGGTGCGCACCCGCCCGACCTTCTCCGACGCCACGATCCCGCCGGCCTCCAGCATGGCCAGGTGCTGCATGACCGCCGGCAGCGACATGTCCAGCGGCCGCGCCAGCTCACTCACCGAGGCGGGGCCTTGGGCGAGACGCTCGACCATGCTCCGCCGCGCGGGGTCCGCGAGGGCCTGGAACATGAGGTCGAGCGAGGGCTGTTGGTTAGGCATGGGGTTAAGTATCGGGGTGTGGAGAGATAGTCAAGTAAATGCCTAACTATCCAGCCAAACAAAAAGCCCCCTGAGGCAGGAGGCTCTCCTCCCCCTTCATGGGGGAGGTGGCGCGGCCGCGAAGCGCGCCGTGACGGAGGGGGCTGGTGCGGCCTAAACCGGCGCGGCGCAGGCCCCCTCCACCGCCGTTCGGCGGTCCCCCTCCCCCAAGAGGGGGAGGAGAGATTAGTCCCCGGCCGCCCTAGGCCAGCGTCACCTTGCCATCGACCCGGCGAGCGATGCCCAGCGGGTTCTCGGTCCGCAGCTCGGCCGGCAGCAGGGCTTCCGGCAGGTTCTGATAGCTGACCGGGCGCAGGAAGCGCGCGATCGCCAGCGTCCCGACCGAGGTCGCCTTGGCGTCGCTGGTCGCCGGGAACGGACCGCCGTGGACCATGGCGTTGGCCACTTCCACGCCGGTGCCGAAGCCGTTGACCAGGATGCGGCCGGCCTTCAGCTCCAGGGCCGGCAGCAGGGCGCCGGCGATGGCGTGGTCGGCCTCTTCCAGGTGGATGGCGATGGTCAGCTGGCCTTCCAGGGCGTCGATGACCTTGGCCAGCTCGGCCTGGTCGGCGGCGCGGACCACCACCGACGCGGCGCCGAACACCTCCTCGTGCAGGTGCGGATTGGCCAGGAAGTCGGCGGCCTTGACACTGAACAGGCCCGCGCGGCCGGTGTGGCTGCCGTCGGCGCCCGGCAGGCCGCGCGCCACGGTGGTGACCGCCTTGTCCTCCGACAGGGCCGAGACCCCATGCGCGAAGGCCTGGCAGATGCCGGGCGTCAGCATGACGGCGGCCGGGGCGGCTTCCACCACCTTGCCGGCGGCGGCGACGAAGGCGTCCAGCTCCGGACCGTCGATGGCCAGGACGAGGCCCGGATTGGTGCAGAACTGGCCCGCGCCCAGGGTCAGGGCGGCCACGAAGTCGGGAGCGATCTTCTCGCCGCGGACTTTAAGGGCTTCCGGCAGCAGGATGACCGGGTTGATGCTGCTCATCTCGGCATAGAACGGGATCGGCTCGGGCCGGCCCTGCGCGACGGCGGCCAGGGCCAGACCGCCCCGGCGCGAGCCGGTGAAGCCGGCGGCCTTGACGCGCGGATCGGCGACCAGGGCCACGCCCATCTCATAGCCGCTGTCGTGGATCATCGAGAACACGCCCGGGTGCAGGCCCAGCTTGGCGACGGCGGCCTGGATGGCGCGGCCGACCAGCTCCGAGGTCCCCGGATGGGCCGGGTGGGCCTTGACGATGACCGGGCAACCGGCCGCCAGGGCCGAGGCGGTGTCGCCGCCGGCCACCGAGAAGGCCAGCGGGAAGTTGCTGGCGCCGAACACGGCCACCGGGCCCAGCGGCACGTTGCGCAGGCGCAGGTCGGGACGCGGCAGCGGCTTGCGGTCCGGCATGGCCGGGTCGATGCGGGCTTCCAGGAAGCCGCCGTCGCGCAGCACGCTGGCGAACAGGCGCAGCTGGCCGGTCGTGCGACCGCGTTCGCCTTCCAGGCGCGGGCGGGGCAGGCCGGTCTCGGCCATGACGCGGACGATCAGGTCGTCGCCGATCGCCTCGATCTCTTCGGCGATGGCTTCGAGGAACGCCGCGCGGGTCTCGTAGGGCAGGGACCGGTACGGGCCGAAGGCCTCGGCCGCCAGCGCCGCCGCCGCGTCGATATCGGCCTTGGTCGCGCCGCCGAACGCGGGCTCCAGGATCTCGCCGGTCGCGGGGTTGATCCCCTTGATCTCGCCGTGGGTTCCCTTGCGGCTCTCGCCGCCGATCAGAAGCTCGCCCGTCAGATGCACGTTCGTCGTCCTTCAAGTTCCAGTCCGGCCATATGGGCGCGGTACCATGACAAGTCCAATGCGTTTGCCGGATCGGTGCGGTGTAGGCTGCGCATCGTCCACAGGAAGGTCGTCGCCATGCAGCTCCTGACCCGCGCCGTGCGCGACTTCACGGCGGTTCCGGGCGGCCCGCGCGTGGACTTCGGCCAGCCGCCCGGCGAGCCGGCCCTGGCCGCGCCCGACTCGGTGTCGTGGCGGGTGTTCAAGAACCCGGTCGCCCTGTTCGTCGGCGGGGTGACGGCCGTGATCCTGGAACTGGCCGAGCCGCGCGTGCGTACCGGCGTGTGGGAGCATTCCAGCTTCCGGACGGACCCGCTGGGCCGGCTGAAGCGCACGGGCCTGGCGGCCATGGTCACGGTCTATGGCGCGCGGTCGGTGGCCGAGGCGATGATCGCCGGCGTCGGCCGCCAGCACGCCCGGGTCGGCGGGGTGACGCCGGGCGGAGTGGCCTATCGCGCCGACGAGGTCGAGTTGCTGGACTGGGTGCAGGCCACGGCCAGTTTCGGGTTCCTGAACGCCTATCACGGGCTGGTCCAGCCGCTGTCGGCGCAGGATCGCGACCGGTTCTACGCCGAGGCGGCCCCGGCCGCGCGGCTCTACGGCGCGGTTGGCGCGCCGGGATCGGAGGCCGCGTGGGAGGCCCGGCTGGCGGCGATGCTGCCCAGGCTGGAGCGCTCGGACATCGTGCTGGAGTTCCTGGACCTGATGCGCGGCGTGAAGGTGGCGGGACCGCTGAGCCGCCTGCAGCATCCGCTGATCCGGGCGGCGGTGGGACTCACGCCGGAGCCGGTGCGGGCGGTGCTGGGGCTGGGCGGCGAGTGGCTGCCGAGACCGCTGGAGCTGCCGGTGATCCGGGCTGCGGCGCGGCTGGCGGACCGCACGCCGATCCCGGGCGCGCCGCCTTATGAGGCGTGCGTGCGGATGGGGCTGCCAGGTGGGTGGCTGTATCGGCGGACTCAGTAGGACCCCCCCACCTGACCTGCTCCGCAGGTCTGTCCGCCCCCAAAGGGGTGGCGGAGAGGGCAAGCCTCGCCCTCGAGCATACTTCTCTCCTCCCCCTCTTGGGGGAGGGGGACCGCCGAACGGCGGTGGAGGGGGCCTGCGCCGCCTCCCGGAGCCCCGACCACGGGGATTGAGCGGCCTGTATCCCCGGCGTTGGCTGAGCAGAACCTCACCAAATCAACCACTTACCACTTTTATGGCCTGCTCAATCATCCGCGCCCGCTGGCGCCGTACCTTTGTGTCATGGCCGGAAGAAGCGACGAGACGCAGGGCTGGGGCGAGACGCACCAGCGCACGCTCATGGGTCTGGTGGACGTCCAGATCGAACGCCTGAAACGCTCCACCGACCTCGCCGAGATCGCCGAGGTCGAGAAGATCACCAAGGCTTACGGAACCGTCGCCCGCACCGTGAAGGCGGTGGAGGCGATCGTTCCCGAGCCGAAAGCCAAGCCGGTCGCCAAGGCGGCCGATGACGACGAGGCCCCCATGCATGACGGCATTCCCGACGACCCCGAAGAGCTTCGCGCCGCTCTGGCCGAACGCTTCGCTCACGTGGCCGACCTCATCGAACAGAAGCGGCGCGAAGCTCTGGACGGAAGAGGAGATATTGGCTCTGCAACGGCTGCTCAGCGCGATGCTGGCGCGTCCGCTGAAGCATCAGCAGAGCCCGGACCATGAGGTCTGGACCACCTGGCTGATGCTGGGCGGGCGCGGGGCGGGAAAGAC